>JANMIX010000369.1:0-5123 GCA_031376015.1 Acidimicrobiia bacterium
CCCTCTACCACGGCGATCTCACCGAGGCCCGCCGCCAACAGGCGGCGGTCCTGGTGCAGTAATGGGGCGGTCCCGGCACCGAAAGCGAGGAGCGGGGGCATCCCCGCCTGCGGATGCGCCACGCGCCGTTCGTGATCGGCCCGGTTGAGCGCGACGCCTGGGAGCGGGCGATGCGGGCGTCGGTGCTCGAAGCCGACCTACCCCTCGACATCGAATCCCGCATGCTCGACTACTTCAGCACCGCGGCGACCCACATGATCAACTCGCCGGTCCCGGGCCGGATCGCCCTTCGGGTCGAGCCCGCCGCCCGTCACGAGCCCGACGGCCCCACCTGAGGTCAGCGCCGCCCCGCCATGGGTATCGGCGGGCCGAGGAGCGCGCTCGCTCCCGGGGGGTTCGGCTCAGCGGTCGATCGCGAGCAGCTCCGCACGGGCACGGGCATTGCGGGCCCGACGGGCCAGCAGGTACCCGAGCGCCCCGAGCGCGGCCACGACGACCTCGGCCAGCAGCAACTCGTTGCTGCCCTTGAGCAGCTTCGTCGCCGACAGGACCAGCACCGTCACCAGCAATGGCCGGATGAGCTTGTCGTTGGCCCGGGCCGACACGCGAGCACCGAGGTACACACCGGGAATCGAGCCCAGCAACAACGAGCCGGTCAGGTCGAGCTGGAAGTCACCGAAGAAGAGGTGCCCGATCGCCGCGGAGGTCACCAAGGGCACCGCCTGGACCAGATCGGTGCCGACCAACTGGCTGGATCCGAGGGTGGGGTAGAGGGCCAGTAGGAGCACGATCATCAGTGAGCCCGATCCCACCGAGGTCATGCCCACCACGAGGCCGCCGAGCACGCCGATGGCGATGGTGGGAACCGGCTTGAGGACGATGGTGTTCACGTCGCCCACCACGAGCCGGCCCTTCTGCACCAATGCCTTGGCCACGATGCCGGTGGCGGCCAGCAGCAGGGCGACGCCGAGGATCACCTTGATGCGGTCCTGCAGTTCGGTGGAGTTGCCCAGGCTCTTGAGCAGCAGCACGCCGGCGAAGGCCGAGGGCACCGAGCCGATGCAGAGCAGCTTCACCAAGCCCATGTTCACGGTGCCACGCCGCAGGTGGACGCTGCCGCCGACCGGCTTCATGATGACCGCCGCCACCAGATCGGAGGACACCGCTGCCAGCGGCTGCACCTTGAACAGAATGACGAGAATCGGGGTCATCAGCGCTCCGCCTCCCATTCCGGTGAGGCCGACGACGCCGCCCACCACGAACCCCGCCACAGTTACCCACAAATCCATAGTCAAAGAGTAGACAAAGTGGGAATGAACCAGCAAGAGGCCGATCGGCCCATTCCAGGGGCCGGGGGTTCGGAGGCGGTAGCGTGCCGTCGTGTCGGGGAAGCCTGGGGCGCAGCGCCACGAGGACGGCAACGAGGCCGACCCCGACAAGGACCACGGGGATGACCGCGGGGACGCCGCCGTGCGCCTTCGCCTGGCATTGTTGCAGCGGGTGCTGGCCGATCCGCCCGTCGTGCACTCGATGTCGGCGGCGGACATGGCGTGCGAACGGGCAACCGGCGTCTGGGCGACCGACGAATCCTGTTACCGCTGGCTGGCCGGGCGGGTCGAGCCGGGCAGCCGAACCCTCGAGACTGGGGCAGGGATCTCCACGGTGCTCCTTGCCGGCTGGGGGGCCAGCCACCGGTGCATCACCCCGAACCGGCACGAGGTCGATGCCATCATGGCGTACTGCCGGGCGCGCGAAGTCGCCACCGGCACGCTGACCTTCGATGTGGCGCTCTCCGAGGAGTCGTTATGCGGGCCCGACGCCGATCGGTCGCCCCTCGACCTGGTCTTCATCGACGGGTGTCACGGGTTCCCGGTGCCGATCATCGACTGGTACTTCGCCGGCGCCCGGCTCCGGAAAGGTGGGGTCGTCGTTCTCGACGACGTGAGGCTGCCGGCGGTGGCGCTGTTGCGCGACTTCCTCGACCGTGACCCTCGCTGGATCGCGGTCGCCGGGACCGACAAGTGGGCTGCCTTCGTGCGCCAGCATGAGGGCTCGCTCAACGAGGAGTTCCTCAGCCAGCCGTTCCTGCGAACCCCGTCGCCCACGCGTCCGCCGCTGGTCCGGCGTGCCGTGGGAGCGGTGCGGCGGCGCCTCGGCGGCGCGACCGGTCACGGCAGGCACCCGGTGGATTCTGAGGAAACGCACCGCACACGCGGAGGAATCTGGGCGAGGCTGGCGCCATGACCGGCAACGCCACGCCCCGCGACCGCCTCAGGACCACGGAATTCCACGAGGAGGACCTCGGCCTGGCCCACGACCTGCCCCGGCTGGACCGGCGCAACGTGTTGCGCCTGGCGGCGGGGGCCGGTGCCTTCCTGCTGGCCGCCTGCAGCGACAAGGCAAGCACGTCCTCGGCAGGATCGACCACGACGCCGGGGGGACCGGTGGGCCCGGCGGGGTCCACCACCACACCGGCCGCCGGCAGCGTGGCCTCGAGCGCCTCCGGTGCGGTGCCCGCCAGGATCCCCGAGGAGACAGCGGGCCCCTACCCGGCCGACGGCTCGAACGGGCCCAACGTGCTGGACCAGAGCGGCATCGTGCGCCGAGACATCCGCTCGAGCTTCGGCTCCGCGTCGGGCACGGCGGCGGGCACGCCGCTGGAGATCGTCTTCACCGTTCTCGACAGTGCCGCTGGTGGCCGCCCGCTCGAGGGTGCCGCCCTCTACGCGTGGCACTGCGACCCCGATGGCCGGTACTCGATCTACTCACAGGGCGCGACCGACAAGAACTGGCTGCGCGGGGTGCAGGCGGCGGGCACCGACGGGCGGGTCAGCTTCACAAGCGTGTTCCCCGGTTGCTACCCCGGCCGCTGGCCGCACATCCACTTCGAGGTCTACCCGAGCGTGGCTGCCGCAGCCAGCGCCTCGAACCGGCTGACGACCTCCCAGATCGCCCTGCCCGAGGCGGGTTGCCGCGCGGTGTACGCCACGACCGGCTACGCCACCTCGAACCGCAACCTCGAAGGTGTGAGCCTGGCGTCCGACATGGTGTTCCGCGACGGTTGGGCCGAGGAGTTGGGAACCATGTCGGGGACGCCCGGCGCCGCCCTCACCGTGGCCCTGACCGTGGCCGTCTGAGCCCGCCGGCGTACCCGGCGTCGCAGCCGAAGTCGCGGTGGCGAACACGCCGGGCGGTTGATCGCGCTACCCGTGAGGGTCGGGGCCCGGCGAGCGCTCCTGGTCGCTCACTTCCTCGACGAAGTTGGCGAGATCGCCGGCGAATCGGTCCGGATCTTCCCAACGCGGCGTGTGGCCGGCTCCGGCGTAGCTGAGCAGCCTTGCGTTCGGGAGCCGGTCCAGAAGTTCTTGCTGCATGTCGTGCCCGACGAGCGGGTCGCCGTCACCCCAGAGCAGCAGCGTGGGCACGCCGAGTTGCTCGAGCGCCTCGAGATCGTCGTAACGCTGCAGTTCGGCGAACATCTCACGCCACACTCGCGCCGGCACCTTCTGCACCTCGGCCACCAGTTCGTCGACCGTTTCGGCTGGGAGGGCCTCGGTGGACGTGTCGAGGAGGAAAGATCGCGCGAAAGCCGCGTCGATGGGGTCGTGCAGACTCCCGATGACGTCAGTGAGGAGTTGTTCGAGTCGAGGGTGGGTTCCCAGGGTGGTTGGCGATGCCTCCAGCACGAGGCCGGCGATACGGTCCGGGTGATCGATCGCGACGCGGCGGGCCACCAGCGACGAACCCGAATGTCCAACGAGGATCGCCCGCTGTACCTCGAGGGCCTCGAGCAGGTCCCAGGCGTCGGAGGCGAAGTCCTCGATGCGGTAACCGTGGGAGGGCTTGTCCGAGTCGCCATGTCCTCGTAGCGACACGGCAATTGTCCTGATCGAGGAGGGCAGGCGTTCGAGGATCCCGAGATACGACCGCCACGAATCCGTCGGTCCGGGCAGGAGGACGAGCGCATCCGGCAGCGATTGGTCGCCACGATGCGCGATCGAAAGGGTGAGGCCGCCCAGGTCGACGGTCGCCGGTTGCGCTGCCATCGGCAGAGAGTAGAAGGCCCGAAGTCGACCGCCGCCGGCCCGGCGACCGGACCTCCCGGGTCGGGTCGACGTAGAGGGTGCACCCGTGGGTCACTTCAAGGATGAGTGGGCAAACGAGAAGGATCGGCGGTGCGGGAGCGGCCTGCGAGCGTGCCGAGGCGGGTCAAGTCCTCGATGAGGGCGGCCGTGCGGTCCCGGTGTGCGGGGATCACGAGCGCGTAGAGCACGGCGAGTGCCTTGGCGCCCCGAAGAACACGGAACTGCTGGGAGATTCTCGTCCCGGCGTCGGTGCCGGCGAGGGTGATGCGCCACTCCGAGCTATCGGGGTACAGCGCCGTGGGGACGGTGATCCAGACGAGCTCATAGGGCTCGGCGGAGATGACCTCGCATACCCGTCCCCACCGGAACACGCCAGCGCGGTTGCGACCCCGGAACCGAGCGCCGGGCACCGCGGCGTTAGCTCCGGCAAGCCACTGTGCGCTGACGCACTCGTGGCTCCACTCGCCGACGCGGGCGACGTCGCGGACGACCGCCCACACATCGTCGATGTCCGCCGCCACCGTCACCGCGACGTGGTTCTCGAGCTGCACGCGCCGGCGTGGATTGGCACTTCGCCCCCAGCATCTCGCCGCGTACCGCTGGTAGCGGCGGGCGTAGCCGTGCAGCAATACGAACCGCGGGATCGGCGGGACGAGACCCAGGACGGTGTCGCGGTCGGTGTCGTTGCTGGCGTCGATGAGCCAGTGGCCCTCGAACCCGAGCTCAGATCTCGACTTCGGGTCGAGGTTGTGCTCCTTCTCGATCGCCTGCCATTCAGCCGCCGTGACCAGCCTCGACACGAGGGGCATGGCGTGGATCTCCTCGTCTTGGAGGTGGGGGAGGAGGACGTCGCCCAGCGCATCGATGGCGGTGGCGGTCCGGAACGCCGCGTCGCCGGACCCATCGGCGGCGAGGGCGGCCGCGGCTGCCTCGACCTCCGCGATCACCGTCGCTATCGCCTCATGACCGGCGCGCATGCGGTCGAGCACCGCGCGGGCCTCGAGGTCGGTTCCCGCTCTCTCGTCCGCGAGCCGGTAG
>JANMIX010000372.1:0-8587 GCA_031376015.1 Acidimicrobiia bacterium
TTCGGCCGACCCGTGGTGCCACCCGTGCAGACCAAGTAGAGGTCGTCGGGGGTGGGCACCGGCAATGGCTCGTCGACGCGGGTGGCAGCCGCGGTCTCGAACGGCGTACTTGCCCGGAGCGGCTCGACACCGGAGCCGTCGTCGACATCGATCAGCACGACGCCGGCGGTGTCGCACGCGGCCGCCACCAGCGGCCCGTAGGCACGGTGGTAGATGACAGCCCGCACGTCGACATCGGCGAACAGGGCCCGGAGCTCGCCGGGCCGGTAGTGCTGATTGACATTGAACGGAACCGCCCGGGCCCGGTACGCGCCCAGCATCGCCTCGAGGTACTCGACGCTGTTGTGAAGCACGACCGCGACGGCGTCTTGGCCGCTCTCCCATCGATCGAGCCGGTCGCGCCCACGATGAGCGCCGAGGCCTCTACTGCGAAGAAAGGCCGCCAGCGATCTCGTCCGCTCGGCCGCGTCGCCATAGGTCCGGCGCACCGCGCCACACACGACCATCTCGCGCTCAGGTACGGCGGCGGTAATCACATCGTTCACCGCTACCAGCGACCATTCCCCCGTTGTCATCCTCAAAATCTACAGAGGTTTTCGGACAGCTCGGAAGCGCCTACTGTGTCGGATAGCTGTAGAGGTTTGCTAGGGAGCTCCCAGTTCGGGGTGCCCCATTCGGGATACCGGGTTGACATGCCGTCGTGGAGGTCGAGGTGGGAGGGGTAGCGCAGCAGGTTCCGTTCAGCTGGCGACCGACCGGCTGGTTCCAGATCGGTTGGTCGGCTGACTTCCCAACGGGGCAGACCCGGCCCCTGCGCTACTTCGGTGAGGATCTCGTGGCGTTCCGGGGCGAGAGCGGCGAGCTACACGTGCTCGACGCCCACTGCCCGCATTTCGGGGCCCACATCGGCCACGGCGGTTCGGTCCAGGGCGACTGCGTCACCTGCCCGTATCACGGGTGGCAGTGGGACGCCGGCGGCAGGAATGTGTCGATCCCGTACCAGGACAAGCCGAACCGCGCCAAGCGGTTGCGGATGTGGACGGTCGACGAACAACACGACTGCGTGTTCGTATGGCACCACCCGGGCGGCGAGCCGCCGGCCTGGCCGATGCCCGATGCCTGGCTCGCGTTCCCCCAGTTCGAGACCGACCCGGGGGCCTACTACCGGCCCATGACCGCCAAGGCTGAAGGCGAGCCCGTGCACCCCCAACTCGTCGCCGAGAACGGCCCCGACAGCGTGCATTTCCGCTACGTCCACCGCGCCTCGGTCACGCCCGTCGCCCTCGACTGGAAGCCGGACGGACCCATCTGGAAGTTCCTCACCGGATGGCCCGACATCCGCAGCGAGGACGCCGACAGGATGGCCCTGCGCATCCACAGTTGGCTGTTCGGCCTCGGCGGGTCTGTCACCGCCTTCGAGGGCGTACAGCAGCACCGTCTGACCTTCACGGTCACGCCGGTGGAGCACGGTGTGTCGGATCTCTTCTACACGGTGTGGTGGCCCCGCCGTCCCGGTGACGACGCTGCTCTGCCGCCTCCGGATCTTCAGGAGCGGATCCAGAAGGAGTTCCTGTCCACGATGGCGGACGACCTGGAGATCTGGCGCTATCAGCGCTACGTCGAGAACCCTGCCTTCGCCGCACAGGATGCCAAGCCGTTCAAGGCGCTGCGCAAGTGGGCGCAGCAGTTCTATGACCTACCTGCGGAGGACCGATGATGCAGAAACCGATCGCCAACATCTTCACCTGGCCGGATGACGATCCCCGGCTCCTCGGCAGCCGTTGCGGGAAGTGTGTGGCGGTGACGTTCCCGGCCCAGGCGCGGTGACCCCGCTGCAGCGCGGCGGCCATGGGGCTCAGGGGGCTCGGGTTCAGCGGGTGCCCACGAGCTCGAGGGATCGCAGGTCGCGGATGGCGGCACACGTGCGCGTCGCCATGGCGATGAACATCCGGTCGCCGTTGTCGCTGCGACCGGCAGTGGCATGAATGGCACCCAGCACGGTGATCAGAGGCCCCTGCAGGTGGCCGGCCCGGTAGTCCTCGACGCAGCGATCGAAGGGGTAGCCAGCCACCCCGTGGGCCAACAGTCCCTCGTGGTAGCCGGCAACCAGCCCCTCCTCGTGGCGCCTACGATCGGCGGCGTCGAAGGCGGTGCCGATGAAATAGGCGAGATCCCGCCCGGGAGGTCCGGCGCTGACGCTCTGCCAGTCGAGCGCGGCCACCTCGCCGTCGTGCGGGGCGAACATCAGGTTGTCGAGCCGATAGTCGCCATGCACGATCGCGAATGGTTCGTGCCGCTCCAACAGCCACGGGGCCATCGCCTGGGCGGCCGCCCGCAGGGTTTCGGCGTCATCATCGCCGAGGTCATCTTCGTAGCGAGCCACGAAGGCCTCGGTGGCGTCGATGAGCGCGGCGGCGAACAACTCGGCCATCCCGCCGTCGATCGGGGCGAGGAAGTCTGCGTCGCGAAGCGTCGGGTCGTTCCACCGTGAGGCATGGAGGGCGGCCAGGTTCCGCACCGCGCCGCTGGCCTGTGCCACCGAACAGCTCTGCGCCTGAACTCCCGGCACCGACGGCGTGAGGTCTTCGAGCAGCAGGGTGAAATTGGCGCCGTCCTCGCTGATGGCGCCGTACCAGCACTGCGGCACCCGCGCCTTCAGCGTCGAGGCGAGCTGCAGGTAGAAGCCGATCTCCTTCCGGTAGCCGAAGGCCATCTGGGCACGGGCTGCGTCGCTCCCTCCGGCGAGCTTGGCGACCAGCGAGGACGGGCCCGGCTCCCCGCGGTAGGTCAGCGTCAGTCGCCAGCTGGAACCCATCTGACCCGCACCGATGGGCTCGGTGGCCACCGCCACGACATCTCGGCCCAGCGCAGCGCTCAACCATTGGGGCGTGAGGTCGTCGGCTCGATCAAGGACGGGCGGCACGAAGCAAATGTAGGGAGCCGGCGGCCCGGCGCGTCGCACAGCGTGAACGCTCCGCGTTGAACCCTTGTTCTTGGCACATGACACCGGTGAAGCTCGTAGTACCGTTCGACGACCTCAAGGAGAGACATCGAATGCTGACCAAGGACTCGTGGCACGAGGAGCGGCTGCTGATCGACGGGCAACTCGTCGCGGCCGAACGCGGGAAGACCTACGACAACATCAACCCGGCCAACGAGGACGTCATCGGTGTGGCTGCCGACGCCTCACCCGCCGATGTCGAGCGGGCGATCGCAGCGGCACGGCGCGCCTTCGACGAAACCGGGTGGTCGACCGACGTCGGCTTGCGGGTGCGCTGTCTACGCCAGCTCCACCAGGCGCTGCTCGACCACAAGGACGACCTGGTCGAGATCACCGTCGCCGAGGTCGGCGCGCCCCGGATGCTCATGGACGGGCCCCAGCTCGGCGCCCCGCTCGGCTTCATCCCCTTCTACGCCGACCTGGCGGAGGGCTACGAGTGGATCCACGACCTCGGCGACGCCGACACGATGGCCGGCCGCGCCCACCGGTGGGTCGAGCGCGAAGCCAAGGGCGTCGTCGCCGCCATCACCCCGTGGAACTACCCCAACCAGATCAACATCGCCAAGGTCGCGCCGGCCCTCGCCGCCGGTTGCACCGTGGTGCTCAAGCCGGCGCCCGACACCCCGTGGACCGGCCTCGCCCTGGGCCGCCTCGCCGCCGAGCACACCGACATACCCGCCGGCGTGTTCAACGTCGTCACCGCCGCCGACAAGGCCATCGGTGAGGTGCTCACCACCAGCCCGCTGGTCGACATGGTCAGTTTCACCGGCTCGACCGCCGTCGGGCGCCGGATCATGGAGGCCGGCGCCGCCACCATCAAGCGGATCTTCCTCGAGCTCGGGGGCAAGTCCGCCCACATCGTGCTCGACGACGTCGAGGACGTCGGGGCCGCCTCCATCGCCGCGGTGTTCGGCATCTGCACGCACGGCGGACAGGGCTGCGCCACCAGCACCCGGCTGCTTCTCCCCCGCTCGCTCTACGACGAGGGCGTGGAGGCCGTCGCCGCGATGATCGCCTCGATGCCCTATGGCGATCCCCAGGAACTCGGCAACATGACCGGTCCGATCGTCAACGCCGCGCAACTGGCGCGCATCAACGGCCTCGTGCAGCAGGGCATCGCGGAAGGGGCCCGGGTGGTCGTCGGGGGCGGTATCGCCACGCAGTTCGAGCGGGGCTACTACTTCCAGCCCACGCTGCTGGCCGACGTCGACAACTCGATGAACATCGCCCGCGAGGAGATCTTCGGCCCCGTGCTCTGCGTCATCCCCTACGAGGACGACGACGACGCCGTGCGCATCGCCAACGATTCGATCTTCGGCTTGTCCGGAGGCGTGTCCTCGGCCGATCGGGAGCGTGCCCTCAAGGTCGCCCGTCGCATTCGTACCGGCACCATGTCCGTCAACGGCGGGCTCTGGTACGGCGCCGATGTGCCCTTCGGTGGCTACAAGCAGTCGGGCATCGGCCGCGAGATGGGTGTCGCCGGCTTCGAGGAGTACCTCGAGCAGAAGGCCATGGCCGAAGCCATCTGACGCCCTGGGCGGCGGCGCGGCGATCTACTCGATTCGCAAGCCAGAGATGGCTCTTGCGATCACCAGTTGCTGGATCTGCTCGGTGCCCTCGAAGATGTCGAAGATCTTGGCGTCGCGGTGCATGCGCTCCACGGGGTACTCCCGTGTGTAGCCGTAACCGCCGAGGATCTGGATGGCCCGCTCGGTAACCCACACTGCGGTGCGGGCGGCCTTCAGCTTGGACATCGAGCCTTCGGCGTTGGTGTAGCCGCCGTTGTTGGCCAGCCAGGCGGCGCGATGTACGAGCAGCCGGGACGCGTCGACCTCGGTGGCCATGTCGGCCAGCATGAAGGCGATGGCCTGGTTCTGGATGATGGCCTTGCCGAAGGCCTTGCGCTCCTTGGCGTAGTCCAGCGCGTACTCCCAGGCAGCGCGGGCGATGCCCACCGCCATCGATGCCACCGCTGGTCGGGTGGCCTCGAAGGTCGACATGGCGGGCTGCTTCTCGCCGGTGCGACCGGCCTCGCGCGCCCGGGCCAACTTAGCGTCGAGCTTCTCCTTGCCCCCGAGCAGCATCCGTCCGGGAACCCGCACGTCGTCGAGCACGACCTCGGCCGTGTGCGATGCCCGGATGCCGTGCTTGCGGTACTTCTGGCCCTGCGACAGCCCTTTGGTGCCGGGCGGCACGATGAAGGCGGCCTGCCCCCGGCCCTTGAGCGTGCGGTCCACCGCCGCCACGACCACGTGGACATCGGCGATCCCGCCGTTGGTGATCCACGCCTTGGTGCCGTTGAGCACCCACTCGTCGTTGGCTTCGTCGTAGACCGCCAAGGTCTTCAGGCCCGACACGTCCGAGCCGGCGTCGGGCTCGGACACGCAGTAGGCGCCGAGTTGGATCTTGTTCTCGTCCCCGAAGCACTGCGGCACCCACTCGAGGGTCTGCTCGGGCGTGCCCTGTCCGGCGATGCCGGCGGCGGCGAGACCCGAACCGAAGATCGCTAGACCGATGCCGGCGTCACCCCAGAACAATTCCTCCAGGGTGACGGGCAGCGTCAACCCGGTGGGGTCGCTCAACATGGCGTTGGCGAAGAAGTCGAAGGAGTAGAGGCCGATCTTGGCGGCCTCCTCCACGATGGGCCACGGGAACTCCTCGCGCTCGTCCCACTCCTCGGCCGCCGGCCGAACGACGTCCTTGGCGAACTCGTACACCCAGCTCTTGATCTGAAGCTGGTCCTCGTTGAGGGCGAGTGAGAAATCGGCCATGGATCACCTCGTGGTTGAGCGGCTACCCATCGCCGCAGGATGGATGGCGAGCGAAGTTACCGATCGGTAACTCGCCAAAGTTAGAGGCTGGCTCCGGCCGGCTCAATTCCTTCCACCGAAGGAGCGCGGGAGGGGACGATCACGAGCGCCACCACCACCAGCGCGGCACCCACCAGATAGGGCGAGGAGTTCGACACGTGTTGGAACAGGGCACCCGCCGCAGAGGGCCCGATCACCCGGGCCAGACCACCGGCGGACTGCTGGATCCCCAGCACCGTCCCCCGCCGTTCCCGCCGGGCCAAGCCGGCCACCGCCGATGTCAAGGTGGGGGTGACAAGCCCCTGTCCCAGCACCAGTAGGACCAGCCCCGCGCTCAAGGTGGCCCAGCCGTCGTCCACCGCCACCAGGAGCAGCCCGGCAAAGTTGCAGGTCAGCCCGAACCGGATCGTCCGAATCTCCCCCAGGCGCACGGCCACGGTGTGGATGAGGCCGCCCTGTACCACCACGATGGCCACCCCGATGAGGAAGAACACCCCGTAGGTCGCCGACTCCGACAAATCGAACCGGGCCTTGGTCAGCAGCGAGAACGTGGCTTCGAACCCGGAGAAGGCCACCACGGCCACGAACGACGCCATGATCAGCGGGACCAGGCCGCGCACCTCCTGATCGCCTCCGACCCGTTTTGATGTGGTCACTTGGGCCACATTGTCTGCGCCCCGGGGACGGGTCTCCGGCAGGCGGCGCACCGCCACCAGGGCGTTCACGGCGGCGATCGCGGCGGCCACGAAGAAGGGCAGCCGGTGGTCGACCAGGGCAGCGAGACCGCCGATGGCGGGACCGAGCGCGAACCCCGCCCCGAAGGCGGCGCCGAGCAGGCCGAGCAGGCGCGGACGCTGATCGGGGGGGGCCAGATCCGCCACCGAGGCCTGGGCCACCGACACGCTGGCACCTGAGGCGCCGTCGAGCACCCGTCCGAGGAACAGCAGCCACAACGCGCCCCCCGCCAGGCCGGTGAGCACCGAACCGACCGCGGTGCCCACCAACGAGACGATCAGGACCGGCTTGCGGCCGATGCGATCCGACACCCGGCCCCACAAGGGCGAACACACCAACTGGGCCACCGAGAAGGAGGCCACCAGGAACCCGGCCGTCGTCGGCGACGCGCCCGCGTCCTCAGCGAAGCGCGGCAACACCGGCAAAATGATCCCGAAGCCGATGAGATCGAGGGCGACGGTGGTCCAGATCACGCCGAATCCGGCGGGCAGCGGGGCCCGGCCGGAGGAACGTGAACTTCGTCGCATCTCCGACACACAACGCGGACGACGACATCGCCGTCAAGTCCGCACCGGGGGTTGTTCATCGGCCAGACTTGATTCGACGGGCAGGAATCCGATGGGGAGGCACGAACCCTTAGAGTGAATGCCTGCCGAAGCCGGGGGAAGGTGTACGTGTTGTGAGCAATGCCGCGAGGAGGGTTGAGGACCGCGAGCTGGTGCGACGCGCCCGAGGCGGCGACCGTTCAGCCCTGTCCCATCTCGTGG
Organism: Acidimicrobiia bacterium; assembly: GCA_031376015.1. Lineage (GTDB taxonomy): Bacteria > Actinomycetota > Acidimicrobiia > Acidimicrobiales > JACDCH01 > JANMIX01. The sequence continues at coordinate 7,314 of JANMIX010000372.1, forward strand.
AAACCAACGCCCATGCCGCCTGGCGCATGGCCCTCGCGGTGGGTCGCAGCAGCGAGGCAGCCGAGCAGGCCGTGGTCGAAGCCTTCACCATGGCCGCCGCTCGCATCGAGCGTGATCACTCCACCCCGTTCTCGCTGAACGTGGTGAGGGCTGCGGCCCGCGCCGCAGGCATGGGTGACGACAGCGGGGTGAGCGCCGAGCCTGATCCGGCCCCCAACAAGGTGGTCGAAGCTTTCGGTTGCCTCGCCCCGGTGACCCGGGCGGTGCTGTGGTTGGCCCTCGCCGAGGAGGGCACGGTGGCCGATGTGGCCCGCACCCTCCACATGCCCGAAGCCGAGGTGCGAGACCGTTACCGGCGAGGCATCGCCCGACTTCGCGGACGTCTGGCCGCCGCCGGGCTGACCCAGCCCCATTCCCGAGCATTGGCCCAGGACCTGCGCGCGCTGGTGGTCACGCCGCCCGAGGGCCTGGGCGAAACGGTGGTGGCCTGGTGGGCCGCCTGGACCGAAGAGACGGTCGACCCCTCACCGGCACGGCGGCTCCGTCCTCAGGGTGCCGTGCCCCGCAGCACCGTACGGGCGATGGTGGGCGCGGTCGCCGCCGTGCTCATCCTGGCCACGACGGGCGCACTGGCCCACTCAGCAGCAACGCGAGGCCGGCCCCCCACCGCGGTCGCCCCTGCGGTGGAACTCGGCACCACGCCCCTACCCAACATCTGACGCCCCGGGCGCCGACCGCCAACACATCGCCCGCGGAGTTCGGTGCCCGCCGCGGTGTCGGCCACCTCGTAGCCCATCGCCACCAACTCGTCGCGCAACGTGTCGGCGCGGGCCCAGTCCCGCTGTGCCCGGGCCTCGTCGCGTTCGGCGGCCAGCGCAACGGCCTCGGGCGCCACCGTGTCGCTCTCGGAACGCAGGGCCAGACCGACCGCCGTGGCCATCTCGATGGCGGCGGAAGCGGCGGGGAGGTCTTCATCGCGGTTGGCTGTGCGTTCGGCGTCGAAGAGCACCGCCATGGCCCCGGGGGTGTCGAGGTCGTCGTCCATCCGCTCGCGGAACCGCGCCATCAGGGCGGCGTCGGGAGCAACGGAGGCATCGGCGACCCGGGACGCGAAGCGCCGGGCGAAACCGTCGAGGCCCTCCAACGTGCGGCCGGCGCGGGTCACCGTGTCGCGCGAGACCTCCATGGGCGCCCGGTAGTGCGCCTGGAGCACCAGCAACCGGTAGGCCCGCGGGTCACCCCACTCGACCAGTTCCAACAGGTCGGTGAAGTTC
>JANMIX010000377.1:0-6975 GCA_031376015.1 Acidimicrobiia bacterium
GAGCTATCCCGGGTCCCGCCATTACCCTCCCGGCGTGGCCGTGCCTCTCGTGATCGATACCGACGGTGGCGTCGACGACGCGTGCGCGCTGTGGTTCGCCGCCACCGATCCGCGTGTCGATCTGGTGGCGGTCACCGTCGTGTGGGGGAACGTCTCCCTCGAAGTCGCCACCACCGCGGTCCGCCGCGTCCTGCACGCGGCCGGTCGCCCCGATGTCCCGGTGGCCGCCGGCCGCGCCACACCGGTGGCTGGCGCACCGCACCTGCGCGCCGCCGACTTCATCCACGGCCTGGACGGTCTCGGCAACGCCTATCTCGACGCCGACCCTCCACCGGGACCCCCGTGCCAAGAACCCGCAGTCGATCTGCTGGCGCGGCTGCTCACCGAGCGTCCCGGAGAGTTGATGATCTGCACGATCGGCCCGCTGTCGAACCTCGCCGAACTGGTGACGCGGTACCCCGACCTGGCCGGCCATGTCGCGGATCTCGTCGTGATGGGCGGCTCGGCCCGCCGCGGTGGCAACGCCCTTCCCGTGGGCGAGGCCAACATCGCTTGCGACCCGACCGGCGCCCAGCAGGTCGTCGAAGCCGCCTGGCCGTCACCGCCGCTGATGGTGGGCCTCGACGTCACCCACCAGGCCACGCTCTCGCCCGCCGAGTTCGACCTCCTCGCAGAACACCGCACCCCGGCCGCCGCCTTCTTGGATGCCCCGCTGCGCTTCTACCGGCAGTTCGCCTCCACGCGCACGGCGCCGGACTGCCCCTGCCACGACCTGCTGGCGGTGATGGCCGTCGTCGAACCCGGACTGCTCACCGAGGTGCCCGTGCTGCCGGTGGCGGTGGATTGTGCGGGCGGGCCGGCGTGGGGCGCCACGGTGGTGGACTTCCGGGAGACGCACTTCGAGCACCTCGAAGGGTCCCGCCAGCACACCCCGTCCGGTTTCGCTCCATGGCGGATCAGCCTGCAGGCCGACACCGACGCCTTCCGGGCCGAGGTGCGCGCCCTGTTCGGCGGCTGAACCGGGTCAGCACGCCCCCCCCTCGCCGTGAGCCACCGCCCGGCGGACGCACCCCCGGGACCGTCAGCGGAAATAGCGCTTCGGCCGCGGCGTGGCCGTCTCCGGTCGCACGAAGACCTGGCCGTCGCGCTCGCCGGCCTCGACCATGCGCAGCCGGGCCCAACCGGGCTTGGGAACCACGGGGTCCTGCAGAGGGATCTGGCGGCAGCGGCCATCAGGACCGAACAGCCAACCGTGGCCCGGACAGATCAGACAGTCGCCCATGACCCACCCGCCCGAGAGCGCCACCACGTGATGGGGGCACTCGTCCACCGCCGCCAGCACCAGACGGCCGAGCCGCCAGAGCACCAGGCCGTCGTCGGCACCCAGGCCAGGCCCCACGTCGCCGCCGGCGGCTTCGGCCAGTGCGGTCGGGCTCACCGCCAGGGGTTCCTCGCCCAGGTCCGCGGACCGGGCCACCACCACTTCGCGCACGCCGGAACCCTACGGCGGTGGCCGGCGGGCCCGGCGCACCATCGTGACCGTGCGGCCCCGGCAGACTGAACGCCGTGTCCACTGAACCGGCGATCCTCGACGTGGACCTGCTGGCCTTCGAGCGCGGCGACGCCGCAACCCGGCGGGCCGTGATCGACGGGGTGACGCGCAGCCTGGGCACCGGGTTCGTGACCACCAGTCACGACCTTCCCACCGCGTTGCTCGACGAGGCCTACGGGATGCTGGCCGCCTTCTTCGCGCTGCCGGCCGACAGAAAGGAACGGTGGCGGGTGCCGGGATCCCACGGCCAGACCGGGTACACCGGCCTACTGGTCGAGCAGGCCGCCATCGCCGAGGTGCCCGACTGGAAGGAGATGCTCAACTGGAGCCGCGAGGTCCCGGCCCATCACCCGTTGCGGACCCGTTACCCGCACCGCTACGGCCCCCAGGTGCTGCCCGAGGCTGATGTGCCCGGCATCACCGCCGTGCTGGGCGAGTTCCACGACCGCGTGCTCGAACTGCAGTCCCGGTTCCTGCGCATCGTGGCCCTCGGCCTCGGCGTGCACGAGCGCTACTTCGAGGATCTGCTCCGCGACGGGTCGCACCTCACCCGGGCAATCCACTACCCGCCCATGTCCGCCGCCCCGGGCGAGGCGCACGAGTGGGCCGGTGCCCACACCGATATCAACCTGCTCACCGCGCTGCCTCGCGCCTCGGGTTCGGGCCTGCAACTGCGCACCGCCGCGGGCGGCTGGGTCGACGTCACCGCGCCCCAGGGGCATGTGATCCTCAACTCCGGGATCATGCTGGAGCGCCTCAGCAACGGCCAGATCCCGGCCGGGTGGCACCGGGTCCTGGCCCCGGAAGGCACGGTGGCGTCGCGTTATTCGGTCGTGCAGTTCTGCCATCCGGCCCCGTGGTTTCAGTTGGCGCCCCTGCCCTCCTGCGTCGACGCAGAGCACCCGTTGCGTTACGGCACGATCGAAGCGGGCGACCTCCTCGACCGGGTGCTGTACGCCATCGGTCTGCTGGAGCCCGACCCTCAGTAGAGGCCGGCGCCCAGCCCCGCCGCGAACGTGGCACCCAGTTCCCATGCGGCATCGAGGTGCTCCTGGCCGATGGGGCCCAACACCTGCAACGGCGGCGCGATCCGCTTCCAGTGCATTCCCGCCTCCACGATCCGCTCGATGCTCGACACGCCACCGCTGAGGTCGGTGTCGCCCTTCACCACCAGCGCCCAGGGCCGCACCACCGCCGCCTCCAGGCACGGGTAGAAGATGCGCTCGAGGAAGTCCTTGGTCAACCCCGCCATGTAGCCGAAGTTGGTGGGGCTCAGCAGCGCCACCCCCGCCGCCGCCGCCACGTCGTCGGGTCCGGCGTCGAGCACGCCCAGGCTGCGCACGCGCACCGGGGCCTCAGGATCGGCCGCTGCACCTTCGGCCGCCCCTTCCAGGAAGGCGTCGCGCAGGCGGGCGGTGCTGCCCGAACGGCTGTGCCACACGACGAGCAGTTCGATGTCGACCCCTCAGGCCCCCACGAGGCGAAGTACGTCCGCAGCGGTCGCAGGCCCGTCGTGGACGACCTCGCCGTCGCGCAAGGCGACACACCGCTCGACGCGCTCCACGAAGGACGGATCGTGGGTGGCCACCACCACCGAGGCGCCGGCGCGGTGCAGGTCATCGAGAACGCCCAGCAGCGCCTCCTTGCCGGGAGCGTCGAGACCAACGAAGGGTTCGTCCACCAGCAGCAACTCGAAGGGCCGCACCAGCCCCAGCGCGATCGAGGCCTTCTGGCGGAGACCGCGGCTGAACCGGGCCGGCAGGTCGTCGGCGCGATGTGACAGGCCCACCTTGCCGATGAGCGCGTCGAGTTCCTCCTCGGTGCGCTCGGCGCCGTGCAGCGCGGCCACGTAGGCGAGGTGTTCGCGCACCGACAGGTCGTCGTAGAGCACCGGGTCATCGGGCAGATAGCTCACCGCGGCTCGAGCCTCGGCGCTGCCCGCCGGCGAGCCGGCGACGGTGATCTCGCCCCCGGACATGTCCAACAGACCCGACGCCAGCTTGAGAAACGTCGACTTCCCCGAGCCGTTGTGGCCCACGAGCGCCACCATCTGCCCGGCCAGCACGGTGAGGTCCATGGGGTGCAGGGCCACCAGATCGCCGTAGCTCTTCGTGACCTCGGTGGCCACCAGTACGGGCTCGCTCATCGACTCATGCCTCATCTCGTTCGTTGTCGTCCGCGGTGTTCGCCGGCAGTTGCTTGGCCATGCTCATCTGGGTCTGCCACCACTCGCCGATGCGGGCCCGCACCCGCACCCATCCGGCCACCAGCACGAACAGGGCGAGCACGCCCATGGACCCCACCGAAGCCCCCGACGTCGCCGGCTGGTGCTTGTTCAGCACCGTCCGGGCGAGCAGCACCGGCACGGCGCCGAGGATGGCGATAGCCGGGGGCCAGGCGGTGCGGAAGGCCAGGCGCATGCCGGCCACCTCAGGGGGCACCAGGTTCCAGGTGTCACTGCTCGAGGGCGGCCCACCGAGCACGCTGACAAGCGCACCGCCGACACCGCCGCAGGCGAGGGGGAGCGCCAGCAGCGAGGCCACGTCGCCGGGCACCTGGCCCGGACCCGGCACCCCGGCCATCACCGCGGCCACGATGCCGAACAGCACCATCACGAGGACGGCGATCGGGACGTGCCGCAGATGCAACTCGCCGGATTCCATCGGGATGGAGTCGCGCCGGCTCGGGTGGTCGACCTCCTGGGCCAGGGGCTCGACCGCGTCGAGGGCGGCCACGAATGCCGCCGCACCGGCCAGCAGGATCATCGGCGTGGTGCCCGCCCACACGGCCCGCAGCGCGCCACCGGCGACAACGGCCAGCAGACCCATGCGAGCCACCCGGGCCGCGGGCCAGCGCAGCACACCCCGCAAGCCGCGCACGAACACCGGGGAGCGCCCGGTGCCCTTCACCCGCACGGTGAACCACGGCCGCAGGCGGGGCAACTCCATGGCTAACTGGCGGCGCAGCACCAGCACCGTGCGCACATCCTGGAGCGTGGCGGCGAAGCGCAACTGGCCGACCAGCGTGGAGCGACGCTCGGCCGCTTCCAGCGGGGTATTTCCTACCAAGCGCAGCCCGATGCCCATCAGCACCACCGCCACCACGATCGGCGCGACACCCCAGCCGTCGAAGCGCACCGGCCACAGCGCCAGACGTCCGAAGGCGGCGGTCGGGCTGGGCACGCCGGCGCCGAGTCCATCGGCGATCGCGAGACCAACCAGGATCACCGACAGCAGCGAACCCACCCACCGCGGGATGCCGATGCCGTTGGCGAGATGGGCGGCGCCCACCGACAGACCGACCAGGGTGGCCCCGGCCAGCGCGCCGACGGCGAACCACTGGCCGGGCGAGCCCGGCAGCCGTTGCGACGCCAGAAATCCCGCCATCGCCCCGCCCACGATGCCGACGAAGAAAAGGAAGCGGGCCTGGCGCAGCGCCGGACCCAACAAGGCGGTGGTGCGATCCACCGGTGCCAGTAGGACGTGCCGGACCTCGGCCCGCTCCAGGGCCACCGGACCACCCCGGCTACCCGAGCGCAGGCCCACACCGATGACCAGCGCCGCGACCATGCCGACCCAGGCGTCGGCATGGCGCAGCAGGCGAGCCACCGCCTCGGGTGACAACTCGTTGTCGCCGATGAAACCCGACGCCACGCCGAAGATGGCACCGCCCACGACGGCGGTCAGATAGGCCTGATAGGCGGCATCGATCCAGTGGATGTCCGCCAGCCGCTTGCGGCGGCGGAACTTCCGCCAGTCGGCCAGTGCGGCTTCGAGGTCGGCCTCGGGATTGGCGGTCAGCACCGGCGACGCTGGTGCACGAACCCCTCGGACGCGGACGCGTCCGGCTCCCGGGTCATTCCTGGACCAGCTCGATGAGGGTTCCGAAGGCGCCCTTGGGGTGCACGAAGGCCACCGTGGTGCCCCGGCTGCCGGGCCGCGGTGCCTTGTCGATGGGAGTGGCACCGGCCGCCACCATGGCTTCGAGCGCGGCGGCGCAGTTCTCGACTCGGTAGCCGACGTGATGCAGGCCTTCGCCACGCTTCTCCAGAGCCTTGGCGATGGGTGAGTCGGGGCGGGTGGCGGCGGTCAGTTGGATGTACGACTCGCCTACCTTCACCAGCGCCTCCTCCACCCCGTCGCTCTCGACGACTTCCCGGTGGTGCACCTCGGCGCCGAAGGCCTCGGCGTAGAAGGCGATGGCGGCCTCCAGGTCGTGCACGGCGATGGCCACATGGTCGATGGCGGTGAGGATCACGGCCGCCACGTTGCTACCCGGCGGAGGGCGCCTGCAAGGCAGGGCGCGAGGTTCAGGCGCCGTGACGGCGGAACAACGTGATGCGATCCTCGCCCACCTTGGCCCGGAACTCGGGATCGTCGATGCCCAGACCCTCGCGAGGGGCCAGGCAGAGCACGCCGATCTTGCCCTCGTGCAGGTTCTTGTGCACGGCGAAGGCGGCCTCGCCCACCTCGGTGAGGGGATGCACCGCGGAGAGGATCGGCTGAATCGCGCCCTTCTGAATGAGGCGGTTGGCGTCCCACGCTTCCTTGTAGTTGGCGAAGTGGCTCGACTTGATCGACTTCAACTTCATCCACAGGTGCCGGTTGTCGTACTCGATCATGTAGCCCGACGTCGCCGCGCAGGTCACCACCGTGCCGCCGCGGGCGCACACGAACACCGAGGCGCCCATGGTCTGGCGGCCGGGGTGCTCGAAGACGATGTTGGGGTCCTCACCCACGAGGCCGCGGATGTCCTTGCCGAGGCGACGCCACTCGGCCTCGTTCTGCTCGGTTCCTTCGTCGTTCCAGAACCGGTAGTTGGCCGCACGGCGGTCGATCACGGCCTCGCAACCGAGATCGTGGAGCAACTCCACCTTCTCGGGGCTCGACACGACCCCGACGGGAATCCCGCCACCGTTGAGCACGTACTGCACGGCGTAGCCGCCGAGACCGCCGGTGGCACCCCAGATGAAGACCACGTCGCCCTGCTTCATGGCCGCGCCGTTCGGCGAGACCAGCATGCGATAGGACGTCGAGTTGCACAGGGCGTTGCAGGCCGCCTCCTCCCAGGTGAGGTGGGCAGGCTTGGGCATCAACTGGTTGGCCTTCACCACCGAGAGGTCGGCCAGGCCGCCGAAGTTGGTCTCGAACCCCCAGATGCGCTGGTTGGCGCCGAGCATCGAGTCGTCGTGGCTGGAGGGGTCCTGATCGTCGACGTAGTTGCAGTGCACCACGACCCGATCGCCGGGCTTCCAGTTGCGTACCGCCGAACCGACGCGCAGCACCACGGCCGAGGCATCCGAACCGACCACGTGGTAGGGCAGGGCGTGGCGCATGCCCCACACCGATTCCTTGCCCAACCGGTCGAGGAATCCGAAGGTCGACAGGGGCTCGAAGATCGAGGTCCACACGGCGTTGAAGTTG
>JANMIX010000379.1:0-3875 GCA_031376015.1 Acidimicrobiia bacterium
TGGCAGTCGGTGTGGGAGATGTCGCGCGCCAGCTCGGCGCCGCGTCGCGTCGAGTTGACCCCCACCACGGTGGCACCGGCCAAGGCGCAGCCGCCCATGCAGAACACGTACTCGGCGGTGTTCTCCATCAACACGGCCACATGGAAGGGTCCGGGTCGTCGCAGGCCGGCCAGCACCGCTGCTCTTGCCGCCATCTCCCCCACCACCTGATCCCAGGTCCAGGAGCGCCCCTCAAAGCGCAGCCCCTCGTGTTCGTCGCCACGACGGCGAAGGATCGCTTCGGCCACGGTTGCAGGTGCCGGTGTGGGTTCGGCCATGACTTCATCCTGCCCGCCCGCTCGCCATTGGCGGGAAACGAGAACGGGTTCTAGTTTGTCCCGATGGCTATGCCGACCGACATCGGGGCGATCGACCTCATGATGGGCCTTCCCGAGGGCTCGAAGAAGAACTGGTACGCGTTCCTGCGCAAGGGATTCATGGACGAGGAGTCCTCGACCATGGAATTCCCCGCCCAGTACATGTTCAAACACGCGCCCAAGGACATCGACGAGGGGGCCGACTCGATCACCACCACGCTGAACGAGATGGACCACTTCGGGATCGAGCGGGCCATGGTGGGCGTCAACTTCGAGCGCAGCATCTCGGTCGACGCCGTCAAGCAGCACCCCGACCGCTTCTTCGGCAGCTACGAGGTCGACCCCAACCGGGGTATGAAGGCCGTGCGCGAACTGGTGCGGGCCGTCGAGGAACTGGGTGTGAAGGCGGCCACCGCCTTCCCCGCCGGGATGGTGCCCCAGGTGCCCATCAACGACAAGAAGTTCTATCCGATCTACGCCAAGTGCATCGAGCTCGACATCCCCATCTGCGTGACCACCGGCGTGCCCGGACCGCGGGTGCCGATGCTGTGCCAGAAGACCGAGCTCATCGACGAGGTGTGCTGGTTCTTCCCCGAGCTCAAGTTCGTGATGCGCCACGGCGCCGAGCCCTGGGATGCGCTGGCCTGCAAGCTCATGCTCAAGTGGCCGAACCTCTACTACTCCACCAGCGCGTTCGCTCCGAAGTACTACCCGCAGTCGGTCATCGACTTCGCCAACACGCGGGGCGCCGACAAGGTCATGTACGCCGGCTACTTCCCCATGGGCCTGTCCCTCGAGCGGATCTTCACCGACATGAAGTCGGTCCCCTTCCGCGACGGGGTGTGGCCCAAATTCCTGCGGGAGAACGCCATGCGGGTGTTCAAGCTCGACTGAGCCGGTCGGCGCCGGTCCGGTCGGCGCCGGTCCGATCGGCGCGGCGTCAGTGCACGCCGTTGTTGATCCACTCCTGGATCCCGGATGCGGCCAGTTGCACGGCGATGGCCGCCACCATCAACCCCATCAGCCGGCTCAGCAGGTCGATCCCCGAGTCGCGCAGGATGCGGGCGAGCCGGCTCGATCCCCGCAGGGCGAGGTAGGTCACCAGCAGCACCGCGGCCAGCGCAACGAAGACGCTGATTTTGCCGCCCGCGTCATGGGCCTGCTCCATGTGCACGATGGTGGCGGCGATGGCACCGGGACCGGCCAGCAGGGGGGTCCCCAGGGGCACCAGCGCCACGTTGCCGCCGGCGTCGTCGGCCAGCGACGAAGTGTGCCCACCCCCCGGTCGGAGCAGTTCGAGGGCGATCAGCAGCAGGAGCAGGCCACCGGAGACCTGCAACGCCGGCAGCGAGATGCTCAGCAGCCGCAACACGGCCGAGCCGCCGATGGCGAAGCCGGCGATCACGGCGGCCGCCACTCCGGAGCCGAGCAGGGCGGAGCGGTTCCGTTGTTTCGTCGTCTGACCCCTGGTGATGGCCAGAAAGATGGGCACGTTCCCCATGGGATCCATGATGACCAGCACCGTCAGGAACGCGTTGCCGAACAGGGAGGTGTCGAAGGTGATGTCGGGCATGTCGGGGAACGCCTCGTAAGGACAGCGCTGGTTCGGGACACGACCGACACCGGGAACCAGCCTCCGGCATCGAAGGGCCAAGGGTACCGATCGGGACCTCCGGGGAAAACTTCCGCGACACTGTCGAACCGGACGTTGCCCGATCGTCGTCCTGGTGTGGGTCGGACTGGCCGGCTCCCAACACGTGGAGGAACATCGATGCCCAGGTTCATGCTGCAGATCTGGACCGACACCAAGCGGGCGGCCGAGGCCGATCCCGCCGAGATGGAAGGTCTGATGGGCGAGTACTTCGCCTACACCCAGGCCTTGGTGGAGGCCGGCGCGCTGCGAGGCGGCGATCCGCTCCATCCGGTCGACACCGCTCGCACCGTCGGCACCGGCGGGGTGATCACCGACGGTCCCTTCGCCGAGCTGGCCGAGCACCTCGGCGGCTACTACCTCATTGAGGTGGCCGACATGGATGAGGCCTGCGAGTGGGCCAAGAAGCTGCCGGGAGTGGCGCGCGGTCTCGACCGGATCGAGGTCCGCCAGATCGTCGACCTGCCCCCGGACATGATGCCGTGAGGTACGCGTTCCTGGCCTATGACGCCCACAGCTCGCTCGACCACCTGACTGCACAGGAGAGGGCGCGGTGGGAGGCCGAGGACGCCGAGGTGTTCGCCGAGTTGACCCAGAACGGTTACGTCGTGTCCGGTGTCGGCCTCCACGGGGTCGACACCGCCACGACGGTGCGGGTGCGTGACGGGCAGGTGGTGGTGACCGACGGGCCCTTCGCCGAGACCACCGAGGCGCTCGGCGGCGTGCTGGTGATCGACGTCCCGGACCTCGACACGGCGCTGCACTACGCCGCCCGTCTGCCTGCGGCCCGCTCCGGCACGCTCGAGGTCCGACCCGTGCACCACGGTTGAGGACCGAGCTCGAGGACCTGCACCGGGCGGAGTGGACCCGCATCGTCGCCTCGCTGGCCCGCGTGTTCCGTTCGTTGGACATCGCCGAGGAGGCGACGCAGGAGGCGTTCGCCGCTGCCCTGGAGCGCTGGCCGAAGGAAGGGACACCGGAGCGCCCGGCGGCCTGGCTGCACACGGTGGCCCGCAACCGGGCCACCGACCGTGTCCGGCGCGAGTCGACGCGGTCGCCTCGCCAGGAGGCGGCCCAGGAGCTCCTGCGGGCCCGGGCCTCCGCGGATCTGCCCGACACCGGCGCAGTGGCCGATGACCGGCTGCGACTGGTGTTCACCTGCTGCCATCCGGCGCTGGCCCCCGACGCCCGCATCGCGCTGACGCTGCGCCTGGTGGCGGGGCTGTCCACGTCGGAGATCGCGCGGGCCTTCCTGGTTTCCGACGCCACCCTGGCCCAGCGGCTCGTGCGGGCCAAGCGCAAGATCGCCACCGCCCAGATCCCCTACCGCGTGCCGGCCTCGCACGAGCTGACCGACCGCTTGGAGGGTGTGCTGCGGGTCATCTATCTCGTGTTCCGGGAGGGCTACTCCCCCAGCGGTGGCGAGGACATCGTGCGGGTCGACCTCTGCGAGGAGGCCATCCGTCTCGCCCGTCTCGTGGTCGAACTGCTGCCCGATGAGGGTGAGGCCGTCGGGTTGCTGGCGCTGTTGCTGCTGCACCACAGTCGCCACCGCGCCCGTCTCGACGAGGCCGGCGAACTGGTGTTGCTGGCCAATCAGGACCGCCGCACCTGGGATCACGACCTCATCGCCGAAGGCGCCGGCCTCGCCGTCGAATCGCTCAGGCGGGGCCGCCGCTCGATGGCCCTGCAGGCGGCCATTGCCGCCGCTCACGCCACCGCCGACTCACCGTCGAGCGTGCCCTGGGCCCGCATCGCCGGGCTCTACCGCGAGCTCGCCATCTTGGATCCCTCGCCGGCGGTGCGCCTGAGCGGCGCGGTGGCGCGCGGCGAGGCCGAGGGGCCCGCCGCAGGACTGCGCGAGGTCG
>JANMIX010000386.1:0-5240 GCA_031376015.1 Acidimicrobiia bacterium
TGGTAGGTGATCTCGTGCACCCAGGTGTCGTATTCGGCGGCGGTGGGCAGTTCGCCGTGCACCAGCAGGTAGGCCACCTCGAGATAGGTCGAGTTGGTGGCCAGGTCCTCGATGGGATAGCCGCGGTAGCGCAGGATCCCGTTGTCGCCGTCGAGCTCGGTGATCGATGACGCGCACGAGGCCGTGGTCATGAACCCAGGGTCGTAGAACCACACGTTGGGGAGCAGCTTGCGGAAGGCTGCAGCGTCGACGCCTCCATCAGTGATGGGGATCTCGACGGACTCTCCCGTCCGGTTATCGGTGATGGTGACTGAGTCGGACACGCCCGGGAGGGTACTCGCCTGTCGTCGGTGAGGAGGCAGGGTCTCAGCTCGGAGGCAGGTGGATGCCTTCCTGGCCGGCGGCCTCCTCAGCCACCACGTCCCGAGCCACCTCGACGAGCGCCCGCGCCGGTGCCGAGGGGAGACCGCGCCGACGACGGATCAAGCCGACCTCCCGGCCGGTGAGGCCGTCGACCTGCACGGCCACCCAGTCGCCCTTGAGGTGGCGGGGACTGGCCGACGCCGGGAGCACCGCGGGGCCGTAGCCCTCGAAGGCGAGCGAGGCCAGGAGCCGCATGCCGTCGACCTCCGCCTGGGGTTGCAGCACGACGCCGGCTGCCTGTGCCTGCACATCGAGCAGATCCCGGAAGGCGGTTCCGGGTGGCTCGAGGAGCAGGGGATGGCGGGCCAGTTCGGCGACATCGACCCGCTCGTGGCTGGCCAGTTCGTGGTGCGCGGGCGCCACCACCACCAGATCCTCGGCGAAGAGCAGTTCAGCGTCGACCTCCGGGTCGTTCACCGGCAGGGCGACGATGGCGAGATCGAGTTGACCGGCGATGACCTGGGGCAGCAGCGAGGTGGTGGTGGCATCGACCACGACCACTCGCACGCCGGGATACCGCTCGGTCATGGCCTCGAGCAGTCGGGGGACGAGCCAGCGGGCCGTGGTGCCGATGACTCCGACCCGCACGGCGCCGGAGATCTCGTTGTGCACCGAGGCCACGTCGGAGACCAGCGCGTCGAGTTCGGCCTGGATCCGCCGGGCCCGCCCCACTACCGCCACCCCTTCGGGCGTGAGTCCTCCCGTGGAGCGGTCGATCAGCGTCACGCCCAACTCGCGTTCGAGGCGGGCGATGTGGGTGGAGACGTTCGATTGCACGGTGTGCAGCGAGCGGGCGGCGGCCGAGAACGAACGATGTTCGGCCACGGCGACCACGGCGGCGAGCTGTCGCAGATCCATCGCTTGTCATGATGGCACGTATCGTTAGGAACTGTTGGACAGATGACTGGCCACAGGTGAAACTGAATCCAACAAACGCCGAGCGTTGACCGTCCCCCCATGGTCCGCTCGAGCAGGTCGAAGAGTGGGATCCCCCCTCCCCTCCCGACCGATGCGAAGGACCGGATCCCCCCTCCGGTCCTTCGCTCTTTTTCTGCCCGGGCAACGACGCCGCAGGATCCGGTGGTGGTCATCGAGCGCTCTGCGGCCGGTTACCGCCCCGATCACGGGCGCTAGGGTGCGCGCCGTGCCTGATGATCGCAGCGCCGTCTTCTTGGATCTCGACCGCACGCTGTTGCGGGGTGCATCCGGTCCGCTCATTTCCGACGCACTGCGCTCGGTCGGGCTTCTGTCGAGCCGGAAGATCCCGGGCGAGTCCCTGCTGTATCGCTTGTACGACGTGGTGGGGGAATCGCGCCCGACGATGCAGATGGCTCGCCAGGCCGCCCGCTTCGCCCAGGGTTGGGCCCGCAGCTCGGCCCAGGAAGCCGGCGAGGTGGCGGCCACATCCCTGGCTGCGCTGGTGCAACCGTTCGCCAAGCCGCTCATCGATGAGCATCACGCGGAGGGCCGTCTGGTCGTGCTGGCCACGACCTCACCCTTCGACGTGGTCAAGCCCCTGGCCGATGCGCTTGGCCTCGATGACGTCATCGCCACCCGATACGGCGAGGCCCCCGACGGCACCTATGACGGCACGATCCGGGGCGAGTTCGTGTGGGGCCGGGGCAAGTTGCGGGCCGTGCAGGCCTGGGCGGCCGAGCGCGGTGTCGACCTGAGCTCGTCCTTCGCCTACTCCGACAGCTACTTCGACATCCCGCTGCTCTCCGCGGTGGGGCATCCCTACGCGGTGAATCCCGATGTACGGCTGATGGTGCAGTCACTCGTGCGGCGTTGGCCGGTGCTCCACCTCGATGTGCCCGCCGGGGTGCCCAAGCTGCTGGGCATCGAGCCCCAACAGTTGCTGCTGGCCAGCGCTCGCCCGCAGTTGGTGCCCTTCGCCCGTTTCGACATCGACGGCGTCGAGCACATCCCCGAGACCGGGCCGGCCATCGTGGTGGGCAACCACCGCAGTTACTTCGATCCGCTCGCTCTGGGGATGGCGCTGGCCAAGCGCGGCCGGCCCGTGCGGTTCCTGGGCAAGGCCGAGGTGTTCGACGCCCCCATCGTGGGTCAACTGGCCAAGGCGCTGGGCGGTATCCGCGTCGAGCGGGGCACCGGGTCGGACGAACCGCTCACCGAGGCGGCCAAGGCGCTCGAGGCCGGGCAGATCGTGGCGATCATGCCCCAGGGAACCATCCCTCGGGGTGAGGCCTTCTTCGACCCCGTCCTCAAGGGCCGCTGGGGCGCCGCTCGCCTGGCGGCCATGACGGGGGCACCAGTGGTGCCGGTGGGTCTGTGGGGCACCGAGCGCGTGTGGTCGCGGTCGTCGCGTCTGCCCAACGTGCTGAACGTGACGAACCCCCCGCTCGTGCGCATCCGGGTCGGCGCCCCGCTCCATGTGGCGGGCACATCTGCCGATGCCGACACCAAGAAGATCATGAAGGCCATCACGGCCCTGCTGCCCGCCGAGGCCCGCAAGAAGCGCACCCCCACCGCCGAGGAACTGGCGGCCACCTATCCCTCCGGCAAGGTGCCGACACCGGGAGAGCACGAAAAGGCCCGCCGCCCCGGCACCGACTGACGACCGGGTCCTGCGGCGCCGGCTCGGTGAGCCGAAGAGGCCGCTGGCCCGTCCTGCGTCGGATCAGCCGCCGGCCGGCTGGGTGTCCGAGGCGTCGACGAGCTCGATGCGGTTGCCGAACGGATCCTCGATGAAACCCCGATGCACACCGGGAAGTTCACGGTCCTCCCGGAAGACCACGCCGGCGGCATCGAGCCGCTCGACCAGTGCATCGAGGCCGCCCACCAGGAACGCCGGGTGCGCCTTGCGGGCGGGACGGAAGTCGGCCTCGACGCCGAGGTGCACGTGTACCCCTTCGGACTCGAACCAGCACCCGCCCCGTGCGGCCATCGGCGGGGGCTTGGGGACCCGGCGCAGGCCCAGCACACCGCCGTAGAACGCCTCGGCCGTCGCTTCCGCCTCCGCGCCAGCCGGAATGGCGAGTTGCACGTGGTCGATGCCGCGCAGGCCGCCCCCGCCGGTGCTCACGCAAGCCCCGTCACTGCTGTCGGGCCCGGATGATGTTGAGGGCGCTGCCGGCCTTGAACCACTCGATCTGCTCGTCGCTGAAGGTCTGGGTGCAGGCGAAGTCGATGGTGCTGCCATCAGGCTTGGTGATCCGGCATTGCACCGGCACGTCGGGGGCCAGCGCCGCCAGCCCCAGCACCGAGATGCGGTCGTCCTCGCCGATGAGGTCGTAGGTGGCCGGGTCGGCGAACGTCAGCGGCAGCAGGCCCTGCTTCTTGAGGTTGGTTTCGTGGATGCGGGCGAAGCTGCGGGCGAAGATCACCACCCCCGCCGCGGAAGCGGGGTTCCATCGCCGCGTGCTCGCGAGAGGAGCCCTCGCCGTAGTTCTCGTCGCCGATGGCGCACCACTGCACACCGGCCTGACCGTACTTCTTGGCCAGGTTCGGGTATGTGTCGATGCTGCCGTCACGGAAGTCCTTGCCCTCGCCGACAGCGTCGTTGTACGCGTTGACCGCACCCAGAAACAGGTTGCCCGAGATGTTCTCGAGGTGGCCGCGATAGGTCAGCCACTTGCCCGCCGCCGAGATGTGGTCGGTGGTGCACTTGCCCTTCGCCTTCATGAGCACCGGCAGGCCGATGTAGTCGTTGCCGTCCCACGCTGCGAACGGTTGCAGCAACTGCAGGCGATCACTAGCGGGGGAGACCTCGATCGACACGGCCGAGCCGTCGGCGGGCGGTGCGGTGAACGTGTTCTGACCCGGGTCATAGCCACGGTCGGGCAACACCTCGCCGACCGGCGGATCGAGCAGCACCTCGGTGCCGTCGGGCGCGGTCAGCGTGTCGGTCGTGGGGTCGAAGTCGAGGCGGCCCGACAGGGCCAGCGCGATGACCGTGTCGGGCGACGTGACGAAGCTGAGCGTGTTGGCCGAACCGTCGTTGCGCTTGGGGAAGTTGCGGTTGTATGAGTTGACGATGGTGTTCGGCTGGCCGGTGATGCTGGCCGGGCGGTCCCACTGGCCGATGCATGGGCCGCACGCATTGGCCAGCACGGTGGCGCCGATCGCCTCGAGATCGGCGATCAGGCCGTCGCGTTCGATGGTGGCGCGAGTCTGTTCCGAACCCGGTGTGACGAGCAGTTCGACCTTGGCCTTCAAGCCCTTGGCCGATGCCTGGCGGGCGATGGACGCAGCACGAGTGATGTCCTCGTACGAGCTGTTGGTGCAACTGCCGATGAGCGTCGACGAGATGTCGAGCGGCCAGCCGTTGGCGCGTGCCTCGGCACCGACGGCCGCACCCACGCGATTGGCGCGGTCGGGGGAGTGCGGCCCGTTGATGAGCGGCTTCAGATGGTCGAGATCGATCTCGACCAGTTGGTCGTAGACGGCATCGTCGTCGGGGCGAAGGTCGACAGACACCTTGTCGGCCGCATCGGCGATGGCTTCACGGCCGGTCGCCTTCAGGTACATCGACATGTTGTGGTCGTACGGGAACAGGCTGCAGGTGGCGCCGATCTCGGCACCCATGTTGCAGATCGTGGCCTTACCTGTCGCCGAGATGCTGTCGGCACCAGGCCCGATGTATTCCACGATCGCACCGGTGCCGCCCTCGACGGTCAGCACTCGGGCGACTTCGAGGATGACATCCTTCGGCGACGACCAACCGCTGAGTGTGCCGGTGAGCTTGACGCCGATCACCTTCGGCCAGCGAACGTTGAACGGAAAACCGGTCATCACGTCGACGGCGTCGGCGCCGCCGACGCCGATCGCGATCATGCCGAGACCGCCTGCGTTGG
>JANMIX010000405.1:0-4783 GCA_031376015.1 Acidimicrobiia bacterium
CGGCCTCGACGTCAGCAACCACGGGTTCGGGTTCGGGCTCGGGCTCGGGTTCGGGCTCGGGCTCGGGCTCGGGCTCGGGCTCGGGCGCCACGGGTTCGGCGGGCTCGGGTTCGGCAGGAACGTGCTCGGCCGGCTCGAGGACGGGCGCCGCTTCGGCCGGCTCGCCAGCCGTCGATTCGTCGGCCGACGCGGACGGCGTGGTGACCGGCTCGGGCACCGCGGCCGCCTGTTGCGCGGCACGGGCACGGCGGCGGCGGCGCGGTTCTTGGAACGGCGGCGGGGCGTCCGGGGCGAGTTGCACCGGCTCGCTCGTCGCGGCATCGGCGGTGGCGCCGGCCGGCTCGACCTCTTCAACAGTGACATCGGCGGCGGTGACATCGGCGGTGGCGTCGCCCGGCGAGGCCTCTTCAGCGGCGGCGTGGCTCGGGACGCGATCCGCCGGCTCCGGCTCGGCCTCGATGCGGTCGGAGCCCGACCCGTCATCGACCACCGCGTCGGTTGTCGCAGCGGTCACGGACGCAGCACTCAGGCTCGGGTCGGCCTCCTGGGCCAGGGTGATGGCGTGACCGAGCAGGCGGGCGGCGGCGTCGAGTTCGGACTCATCCAGGCCAGGTGTCGACGGGGGCAGCGAGGCCCCCGATTCGAACGGTTCCAGCCCGGAGGCCAGCAGCGGCGACAGCGAGCTCCGCACCCGGCGGACGCCTTCGAGCACGTCCTCCCCGGTGAGGTCCTCCATGTCGTGCACGACCATGTAGCCGTGTGGGTTCGCGGCGAAGCGTTCCTGCTCGTCGTACCGCGACAGGACGTCGCGGAGGAACTCGAGGATGTTGGCCACGGGCCGACACAGTACCGAGTCGGCGACCGGCCACGTCGCAAGGCCCTCAGGACCCGGCGAGCGGCGCGTTCAGCCCTTGTTGTTGGTGTCCCGCACGATGAGCGTGAACTTGACGTCGACGACCGGCTCGCCGCTCTCGGCATCGCTCCAGGAGGTCTCCAACACGTAGAACTCCATGAGGGCGGAGGCGCTGTCGCGCTCGTAGACGTCGCTGATGCGAGCCTTGCCTTCCAGGAGGTCGCCGACCCGGGCGGGCCGATGCCAGACGAACTCTTGCTCGCCGTGCAGGATCATGCGGCCCTTGCCCCGCAGACGGTCGATGGGGAGGCCGGCCGCCTGACCTTCGACGGTGCCCCAGTACTGCCACACGAAGGGAAACGTGGGCGGCACGATGGCGTCGGGCGCCTGGTACTCCGGCGAGCGGTCCTTGAGGGACAGCGCGAAGTTCTTCACCGGCCCCCACTCCACCCGCACCTTGCTGCTGCTCAGCTCCGTGCCCTTCAGGTCCATCAGCGCGGCCATGACTCTCCTCTATCGTCCGAATCCCAGGCGGGGAATGCCCGATCGGCGATCCCCGAAAAGCTCTTGCTGCCGAGCGGTGAGCGACGCCACGGTCCACCGCTCGTTCTGTTCGATCTCGCCGGCCAGCTCCCAGCCCGTCATGAGGTGGACGCGCCCGCCGAACACCACGAACACCTGCCCGTTGATGCTGGCCGCTCCCTCCGACGCCAACCACGCCACCACCGGTCCGACGTTGTCGGGGTCCCACTCATCGAAGCCGCCGTCGGCGGGCGGGGCGCCGAAGTCGCCCAGCACCGTCTCGGTCATGCGGGTGCGGGCCCGGGGCGCCACCGCGTTCACGGTGACCGCGTACTTCTTCAACTCGCGGGCCAGCGCGATGGTCATCGCCGCGATGCCGGCCTTGGCGGCGACGTAGTTGGCCTGCCCGGGGTTCCCGTACAGGCCGGCTTCGGAGACGGTGTTGATGATGCGGCCCCACGTCTCCTCGCCCGCCTTGGCCCGGGTGCGCCAGTGGGCGGCCAGGAAGTGCGACGGGGCCATGTGGCCCTTGAGGTGCACCCGGATCACCGAGTCCCACGCCTCCTCGTCCATGTTGAACGACATCCGGTCGCGCAGGAACCCGGCGTTGTTCACCAGAATGTCGACCCGCCCGTGGGCATCGATCGCACCGCTGATGAGGCTCTCGGCCCCCGCGAACGAGGCGACGTCGTCGTGGTTCGCCGAGGCGGTGCCACCGAGGGCCACGATCTCGTCGACGACTTGTTCGGCCGAGGTGCGGGCCCCGGCATCCGCGGTGCCGTCCAGGGTGAGACCGAGATCGTTGACCACCACCGTGGCGCCCTCTGCCGCCAGGGCCAGGGCCTCGCCCCGGCCGATACCCCGTCCGGCGCCGGTGACGACCGCTACTTTTCCTTCGAGTGCTCCCATGCGGCCGCGGAACCTACCACCGGCAACTGACGTCCCTGTCAGTTGCGGCGCGGTACCGTCACGAGTCCCCGGGATTTCCGATCTCGCTGGGCTGGCCGTCGAGTGAGGAGCAGTCATGACCGAGGTGACCGTCGGGATCGACATCGGGACGTCGTCGGTGAAGGCGGTTGCCGCCGACGGGGACGGCAACGTGCTGGCCCGGGCCCGGGTGCCCCACAAGATGCTGGCGCCGTCGCCGGGACGGTTCGAGCACGACATCGACATCGCCTGGCGGTCGAACGTGCGCGAGGCCTACGCCCAAGTGTCGGCCGGCCTCGACGTGAAGGCCGCCAACGTGGCCGCCATGGTGCCCAGCCTCGGCGCCGTGCGGGCCGACGGTTCCGCCGCCGGCCCGGGCCTGCTGTACGGCGACGAGCGCGGCCACGTGGAGGGCAAGGACGGCTCTACGCCGGGCGACTCAGGGGAGTTCATGGCCTTCCTGGCGTGGTTGGCCGCCAACTGCGCGGACGCCACCGGGTTCTGGCCCGCCCAGGGCGTGGCGAACCATGCGCTGTGCGGTCGAGGCGGGATCGACTCGACCACCGCGGTGACGGCCTACCCGCTGTTCGACTTCGTGGGCTGGGACGCCAGCCTGGCGGCGGGCGCCGGCGTCACCGATGTGGCCATGCTCCCCGACGTCGTCTCCGGTGTCGAGCCGGTGGGCCGCATCGACGGCGACGGACCGCTGCTGGGCGGGGGCACCATCGACGCCCTGGGCGAGCAGTGGGTGGCCGGCGCCGACAACGACGGCGACGTGCTCATCATCATGGGCGCCACGCTCATGACGTGGGCCATCTCCGACAACTACGTCGAGGTTCCCGGCGGCGTGTGGACGATCCCCTACACCGCCCCGGGCAAGGCCGCCATCGGCGGGCCGTCCAATGCCGGGGGGATCTTCCTCGAATGGGTGCGGGCGCTCGTCGGGGTGGGTGACGACGGCGAGTCCGCCGATCTCGACCCGGGCCGCATCCCCGTCTTCCTGCCCTACGTGCGGGGCGAGCGCACGCCGTTGCACAACCCGAACGTGCGGGCCTCGATCCACGGGTTGGGGCTCACCGACAGCCCGGCCACGGTGCGCCGCGCCGCGTACGAGGCGGCCGGCTTCGTGGTCCGCCATCACCTCGACCTGGCCGCCCCGATCGTGACGGCCAAGCGGTTGCGGGCCACCGGCGGAGGCACCCGGGTCGAGGGATGGGTGCAGGCCATCGCCGATGTCACCGGGATGCCGGTGGAGGTGGTGGCGGTGCCCGAAGGGGGCGCGCTGGGCAGCGCCTTCATGGCCCGTTGCGTGGCTGGCTTGGAGGGCTCCACCAACGACGGCGCCCGGTGGGCGCGCACCGGCCGTGTCGTGGAACCCGATCCCCGGTACCAGGCCGCATGCGACGAGCGCTACGAGCGTTTCCGGACCCTCACCGCGGCGGCGGTGGCCGGTACCGCGTGAGGGGGGCTCATGAAGGCTGAGAAGGTGGGGTCGTTCGACCTATCAAGCGGGCCTGGGCAGGGCGCCGATACCTCGGTGTGCAAGGACTCGATGTGGGCGCCGGCGCGACAGCCATGTGGCGATGCCCCTGCGGCTACCTGAACCTGGGCGATGCCGGCTGCGTGGCCTGCGGCGAGGAGAGTGCCGCGGCCCTCACCACGTCGTCGGTGCCCAGCGACGCCAACACCAAGGAACTGGCAGAGGTCTTCCGGGCACCGTTGGTGACGCCGATCACCGCCCGGTCGCCGGGGAGGGTGGCGGTGCTGACCATCGCCACCATCGCCATCGGCGCCAACGTGGGCATGCGCCGCGGCATCGACGGGCTCACTGCGGGCCGATCCCTGGATTCGCGCCTCGCCATCGCGCTGGTGATGAGCCTCCTCTACTACGTCGGCCTGTGGGTCGGTGCGACGGTGGTCGCCGACTGGCGTGGGGTGCACCCCGTGCGCGCTCAGCGGCGCGCCCAGGCGGTGTGGCGGGGGGTGCGCCGCATGCTGCCCCTGGCGGTGTTGGTCGGCCTGGGCACGATCGCCACCCGGGGTACGGCGGGCACGGTCGACCCACTGGTGGCCACCATCGTGCGAGACGGACGTCCTATGGTGGCGGTGCTCGGGTTCGCGTTGGTGGTCGTGGCGGCGCCGGTGGTGGAGGAGTTGGTGTTTCGGGGCTTGGTGGCCCAAGCCTTCCGCTCCACCTCGGTGAACGCCGCCCTGTTCCTCAGCGCGTCCCTTTTCGCTGCGGCGCATCTGTCACTTCCACGCCTACCGGTCCTGTTGGTGATGGGCGTCGTGCTCGGGCGGCTCTACCTGGCGCACGGGTTGGCGGCGTCCATCGCCGCGCACGCCCTGTTGAACGGCACCATCTTCGTCACCGGATTCCTGGCACTCACCAGTGGTGGCGGCATCGTGCACGGCGCCGGCGTAGGCGTGAGGCTCCCTCCGGGATGGGAGCGGGTGAGCTCGGAGTCGGCGCCGAGTGCC
>JANMIX010000413.1:0-6980 GCA_031376015.1 Acidimicrobiia bacterium
ACCGGCGGCAGCGTGCTGGGGTCGCCCTGGGGCAGCACGCGATTGGCGATCAGCATCTCGAGGCCGGGCAGCCCACTGGCGATGCTGCGGCCCATCTCCTCGAAGTCAAAGCCCCGCCACTCCCCTGGCAACACCAGCAGCCGGGTCTTGGCCTGGCCGCAGATGAACCCCACCTCGCGCTGACGGTAGATCGGGAGGATGGGGTTCTGGATGGCGCCGACGCGGCTGAGGGCGGCCACCAGCACTGCGGATTCGATCCACGTCGGCAACTGCCAGGAGACCACATCGCCCTCGCCGATCCCGTTGCGGGCGAGGCCGGCAGCGGCCCTTTCCGCGGCCTGGCGGTACTCGGCGAAGGTGAGCGAGCGACCCTCGTCGTCCACCATCATCACTGCGTTCGGCGTGGCCGCCACGCGTTGATCCAGCAGGTCCCAGAAGCTCGTCGATTCCAACAGTTCGATAGTCATGAAACGTCGCTCCCCGTGTCTCTGACGAACCGTCAGGGACCTTAGCCGTCGTCTTTCGGAAGGGGGAATGCCTCCAGGGGTTCCCCGCGTGCCGGCGCCGGCGTCGGCACGCGGCGCCGGCGGTCAGGCGCCGGCCGCCTCGATGGCGGTCTGCTTGGCCCATCCGTAGTCGGCCTTGCCGGCGGGTGAGCGGCGGACCTCCTCGACGTAGGAGAACAGCCGCGGCACCTTGTAGCCGGCCAGCTTCGTGCGGCAGAACTCGATGAGTTCTTCATCCGTGACCTTGGCGCCGGGGGTCACGCTGACCACGGCCGCCACCCGCTCACCCCAGCGCGGATCAGGGATGCCGACCACCAGCGTGTCGTACACCGACGGATGCGCCCGGAGGGCGGCCTCGACCTCTTCGGGGAAGATCTTCTCGCCACCCGAGTTGATGCACTGCGACCCGCGACCCATGAGCTTGATGCGCCCGTCGTCGAGCACCGTGGCCACGTCGCCGGTGAGCACCCAACGCCTGCCGTCCTTCTCCACGAACGTGGCCGCCGACTTCTCGGGGTCGTTGTAGTAGCGCAGCGGGATGTGACCCGTGCGCGCCACCCGTCCCTCGCGATCGGAGCCTGGCGGGATCTCCTCCAACGTGTCGGGGTCGAGCACCAGCGTCTCGCCGTCGTAGGAGCGGAAGGTGCCGTCGCCGGTGTTGGCGGCCTGGGCGCCCGTCTCCGACGCGCCGTAGCCGTCGTTGATGATGCAGTGAGGGAACGTGTCGGCGATCTCGGCGCGGGCCGAGGCGGTCAGGGGCACGGCGCCGGACCCGAAGGAGAGCACGCTCGACGCGTCGTACTTGCCGGGGTTGGCCTTGTACTCATCGATCAAGGGCCGCGACACGGCGTCGCCGATGATGGTGAGCACGTTGGCCTTGTGCTCGGTAACCAACTTCCACACCTGGGCATAGTCGGTGCGGGGCCAGGCCGAGGTCAGCACGTTCTTGCCACCGGCGAAGAACCACGACCATGTCGTCCACTGGGCGGCGCCGTGCATCATCGGGGCGATCGGGAAGAACACCAACTGGTGCTCGCCCATGATGCGGCTGGTGATCTCGGAGGGGCCCTTGATGGGGTTGGCCCGCGAGTAGTCGCCTCCACCGAAGCAGGAGTAGAACGCGTCCTCCTGGCGCCACACCACGCCCTTGGGCATGCCGGTGGTGCCGCCGGTGTAGACGATGTAGTGGTCGTCCCCCGAGCGTTCGATGGCCTTCTGCTCGGGCGAGGCCGCCGCCAGGGCCGCCTCGTAGGTGCCGCCTTCGCCCACCGACAGCACCGTGCGCATGGCCGGCACCGAGCCCAGCACGCTGGCCACCCGGTCGTCGAAGTCGGTGTTGTGCACGACCGCCTTCAGGTCGGCGTCCGCGAACAGGTAGCGCAGTTCGTCCTCGACGTAGCGATAGTTCACGTTGATGGGTACCGCCCGCAGCTTGTAAGCGGCGAGCATCGTCTCGAGGTACTCGGTGCAGTTGTAGAGGTAGCAGCCGACGTGGTCGCCGGGGCCGATGCCGGCCGAGGCGAGATGGTCGGCCAGCCGGTTCCCCCGTTCCTCCAACTCGGCGTAGGTGCTGGAGCGGTCGTCCACCACCAGCGCCACCCGGTCGGCGACGTGGGGCAGCACCTCTTCCCACAGATCGGCCAGGTTGTAGGTCAGCGACATGGGGAAGAGTTGTAGTTCACTTCGACAGCCGAGCCGCAGCCGCCTGGCGGTAGCGGGTGGTGGAGTGCACCGGATCCCGGTCGAAGCTGGGGATGACTTCCTTGCCGAACAGCTCCATCGACGCCATGATCACCTCGGTCGGCAGCGTGTTCGTGGTGGGGCTGAAGGTGAGCTGGTCGAAGCCGAGGTCGGCCCAGCGCTGCACGCCCTTGGCGCAGTCGTCGGGGTCGCCCACGATGATGTAGCCCTCCGCCGCCAGCTTCTCGACCTGCTCGGGGGTGGGCTCGGGGATCTTGGCCGGCCACTCGGGCAGATGGGCGGGACGGGGCACGTTGTCGAGCCAGTGGTAGGCCAGCGTGGAGTAGTAGTTCATCCCCATGTTGGCGGCGACCTCGAAGGCCTTCTTGCGGTCCTCCATGCACAACATGTTGGTGACGCCCATGATGTTGTCGTTGGCGTAGTCGCCCACCGGCGTGGCGTTGCCGATGGCGGCCTTGTAGTTGGTGATGAACGGGGTCATGTCCGAGGGGCGGCCCAGGGCGAAGCAGAACACGCCGAGGCCCAACTCGCCGGCTTCGGTGAAGGTGCCGGGGCTGCCGCCGGCCACCCACATGGCGGGGTGCAGCGGGCCGTGGGGCTTGGGGAACACCTTGCGCTCGGGCATGCGGAAGTACTTGCCCTCGTAGCTGTAGGGCGCGTCCTTCCACATCTTGGGGATCTCGCGGATGGTCTCGCGCCACATCTCCTTGGTCTCGTTGATGTCGGCGATGTCGAAGCCGTACACCTCGGTGGTGGAGCTTCCCCGGCCGGTGCCGAACTCGAAACGGTTGTTGGTGAGATGGTCGAGCAGCGCCACGTTCTCGGCGACCCGTTGGGGCTTGTTCACCGCCGGTGTGATGTTGAAGATGGCCGACCCGAGGTGGATGCGCTCGGTCTTGGCCGCGCAGTACGACAGGAACGCCTCGGGCCCGGGCATGTGGGAGTACTCGTCGAGGAAGTGGTGCTGGGGGCACCACACGTACTTGAAGCCGCTGCGATCGGCGGCGATGCTCAACTCCACGTTGCGGAAGATGCGCTTGTGCTCGGCGTCGGGATCGACATCGCGCTCGAACTGGGGAACGAACAACTGGGCGAAAACGCCGAACTCCATGGAACTTCCTCCTACGGGATGGAAACGAGCGGCACTCAGGTGAGGCTGAGCACGCCTCGGTTGAGCTTGCCGTGGTGCAGGTCGTCGAGCGCGGTGTTGATGTCGGCGAGGTCGTAGACCTGGCTGACCATCTCGTCGAGCAGGAAGCGGCCGTCGAGATAGAACTTCACGATCATCGGGATGTCGTGATGGGGGCGGGTCGCGCCGTAGCGGCAACCCATGATCGACTTGTCGTTGTAGAGCGAGTTGACGACGAAGCTGGCCTCGGTGCCCAGCTTGGGCACGCCCAGCAACACGCACGTGCCGCCCCAGTCGAGCAGGTCGATGGCGGTGCGGATCAGCGCCGGATGCCCCACGCACTCGAACGTGTAGTCCACGCCGTTGGACAGGCCCAGGTCCTTCACCGCCGCGATGGTGTCGTCTACCGCGGAGGCGTCGATGAAGTCGGTGGCGCCGAACTGGCGGGCGGTCGCTTCTTTGGCCGGGTTGGCGTCGACGACCACGATCCGCCCGGCGGCCGACAGGCGGGCTGCCTGGATGACCGACTGGCCGATGCCACCGGCGCCGATGACCAGCACGGTCTCGCCCGGCTGCACCTTGGCCCGGTTGAGCACCGCACCCGCGCCGGTGACCACGGCGCAGCCGATGAGGCAGGCCGCGTCGAGGGGCACGGAGGGATCGATGACCACGGCCTGGGTCTCGTTGACCACGGTGTAGTCGGCGAACACGCCGGCGTTGGCGAACTGGAAGGCCTTCTCGCCGCCGACGGTGAAGGGGCGCGGCAGCTTGCCGAACGTCTCCCGGCAGTGGGTGGGCTGGCCGCGGTCGCAGGCGTCGCACTGCCCGCAGTTGCCCAGCGTGGTCAGCACGACGTGATCGCCGACCTTCACCTTGGTGACGGCGTCGCCCACCTCCTCCACGATCCCCGCACCCTCGTGGCCCATGACCACCGGTGTGGGGAAGGGGATGGTGCCGTCGATGACCGACACGTCGCTGTGGCAGAGCCCGGCCCGGTGGATCCGCACCTTGACGTCGCGGGGCCCGGGGTCGCGCACCTCGACGTCGTCACGGACCTCGAGTTGGCCTGTCCACACGATGGCTCTCACGAACGCGCTACCCCCGGCTTGAGCACCTGACCAGGAAGGCCGGCGTCGGCTTGTAGTTCCCCGTCGATCACGATCGGCACCCCGTTGACGATGGTGGCCATCACGCCCTGAGGCTTGGAGGTCCACCGGCCCGCCCCGTTGGGGAAGTCGTGCACGAACGTCTTCTCGCTGGGGCCGACCGTGTCGGGGTCGAAGATCACGATGTCACCGGCGTAGCCGGGCAGCAGTTGGCCGCGGTCGGTGAGCCCGCAGAGGGCGGCGGGGATGGCGGTGATCTGGCGCACACCCTCCTCGAGGGTGAATCCCTTCCACTCGCGTACCCAGTAGCGCAGGAACCAGGTGTGGGCCTCGGCGCCGTCGTCGCGGTCGAGGTGGGCGCCGCCGTCGGAGGTGCCCACGATCATGTGGGGATCGTTCTGGGCGATGCGGGTGCCCTCGATCCACGCCGGCGTCTCGGTGCGCCACACGAACTCGACGGTGAGGTCCTCGCTGAGGGCAAGGTCGATCATGGCGTCGGTGGGGCGCACCCCCAACTCGCCGGCGATGTCGCTCACCGAGCGACCCACGAACTTCTCGTTCGCCGGCGTGGCCACCTTGTTCACGAACAGCACGTCGAAGCCCGGCGGCGGCAGCGTGGGGCCCTGGGCGGGATCCCGGTTGGGGTTGTGGATCGATTCGCGGATGGCGTCACGGAAGGCGGGGTCGCCGAGGAGCGCGATGCGCTCGGCCGCGCTACGGGCCTCGGTGAACATGCGGTTGAACTGCAACGCCCCCTCGTACAGCGTGGTGCCGTCGGCCAGGTTGAACGTGCGGTTGAACGGCTTCGACATGGCCATCGAGTAGACGGCCGCGCCCTGCTCGGTGGCGTCGTCGACGAAGCGGCGGGCGTTGTCCCACCCGGCGGTAGGCGCATCGATCTTGGAGCGGGCACCGAGGCCCTGGATGATCACCGGCATGCGGGCCGCCAGCGACAGGTCGATGAGAAGGGCCTCGTCCTCGGCGGTGATGCCGCCCACGGCCGACTGAGGCAGGTAGGCGATGGAGCCGCCGTTGGACCGTCCCGCCGCGGCGACCAGCGTGCGCAGTTCCTCGTGCGAGGAGTAGCGGCTGGGCACGGGGCGGTTGGCCGTGTCGAAGTGGGTGGGCGCATGGGTGGAGGAGAAGCCCGCGGCGCCGGCCTTCATCGACTCGGCCACGATGACCCGCATCTGCTCGATCTCTTCGGGGGTGGCCTCCCGCTCCTGGGCGGCCTCGCCCATCACGTAGCGGCGCACCGCGCAGTGGCCCACATAGAAGGCGGCGTTGATGCCGAGGTGCCCCTGCATCTGGGCCAGGTACTCGGGGAAGGTCTCGAACCCGTCGAAGGGGATGCCCTCGAGCGCGCTGGCGTCCATGCCCTCGACACGAGCGAAGAGCTGGATGAGCCAGGGTGAATCGCCGGGACGCAGCGGGGCCACGGAGAACCCGCAGTTGCCGGCCACGACGGTGGTCACGCCGTGGAAGCAACTGGAGGTGCCGTAGGGCTCGAAGGTGAGCTGCGGGTCGTAGTGGGTGTGGGGGTCGACGAAGCCGGGCGCGACCACCTTGCCGGTGGCGTCCATCTCCCGGGTGCCGGTGCCCTCGACGAAGCCCACCTCGACGATGCGCCCGTCCTTCACTGCCACGTCGGCTCGGCGGCGGGGCAGGCCCGTGCCATCGACCACCACGCCGTTGCGGATCACCAGATCGTGCTCAGCCATTCCGGCCAGAATAGAACGTGTTCTAGTTTTGGGCAAGCCGCATCGGCAGGTGGCGCGTGCACCGGGGCAGAATCGTTGGGGCAGAATCGCTGCGACACCGCCGGGGGGACCGACAATGCCGTACTGCAGTGGCCGGATCGTGCACGACGCCGATGCGCACCTCATGGAAACACCGGGCTGGCTGCGCGACCACGCCGACCCCGCGGTGCGCGACCGCATCGAACCATTGCGGTATCCGGGGGGCAATGAGTTGCGCCAGACCGGGGATGTGGCCGACCAGCAACGCGACCTGGCGGTCGCGTTCGAGCGGTTGGCGGAGAAGCAACGTTCGGCGGAGTACACCGCGGAGGAGGAAGCGCTGATCATGCAGCGCAAGAACTTCGCCGCCACCGGCAGTTTCCTGGCCGAGGACCGACCGCGGGCGTTGGACCTGTTGGGCTTCTCGAGCCAGTTGGTGTTCAACACCTTCCACAACCGCCGCCTGCGCGACTGGGAACATGGCGGCGATCTCGAGCTGGGCTACGGCGCGGCCCGGGCCCACAACCGGGGCATGGTGGAGTTCTGCTCGGTCGATGCGCGGCTGCTGCCTTCGTGTTACGTGCCCCTGGCCGACTTTGAGCGGGCCGAGGCGATGGCGGCGGAGGCGTTGGGCATGGGCGCCGCGGCGTTGTTGGTGGCCAGTGGCTGCCCCAAAGGGCACTCTCCCAGCCACCGTGGGCTCGATCCGGTGTGGGCACAGGCGGCCGAGGCGGGCGTGCCGGTGGTGTTCCACGTGGGCGGCACCGGCGATCTGATCGACCCGGCCTACTTCAACAAC
>JANMIX010000490.1:0-2168 GCA_031376015.1 Acidimicrobiia bacterium
ATCTACGTGGGCGGCCTGTCCGACGCCGCCCTGCGGCGTGCCGCCAACCACGACGGCTGGATCAGCGACATGCACACCAGCGAGGAACTCCGGGGCTACGTGGGCAAGATCGCCGCCTACCGAGCCGAGGCGGGTCGCACGATGGACGGCTTCACCGTGCTGGCGGCATGCATGGACGCCTTCGACCTCGACGGCTACAAGCGCCTCGAGGAGATCGGCGTCACCGACATCCTCACGCTGCCGTGGCTCTTCTACCACGGCCCAACCGACGATCTGGCCTTGCGCACCGACGGCATCGCCCGCTTCGCCGAGGACAACCTGAGCTACTGGGCCTGAACCGCTGGGCCTGAACCGGCGGCCGGCGCTCAGCGACCGGTGAAGCTGGCCTTGCCCGGACCGTTCTCGCGGAAGGACTCGATGCCGATGCGGGCATCGTCGGTGCGGAACACCACCACGAAGAGTTGTTGTTCGAGGTCGAGGCCGCCGTTGAGCGTGATGTCCATGCCGCGATCGACGGCGCGCTTGGCCAGGGCGTGGGCGGCGGTTGCCCCGGCTGCGAAGGTGGCGGCCCAGGCCATGGCCTCATCGTGCAACACCTCAGGGGCCACGACACGATCGACCAGCCCTATCCGCAGTGCCTCCTCGGCGTCCACCGCACGGCCCGAGCAGATGATGTCCTTGGCCCGCGACGGCCCCACCAACCGGGGGAGCCGTTGGGTGCCACCACCGCCGGGGATGATGCCGAGCAGGACCTCGGGCTGACCAAGCCGGGCACGGCTCGACGCGATGCGCAGATCGCAGGCCAGCGCCAACTCGCAACCCCCGCCGAGCGCGACGCCGGTGATGGCGGCGATGGTGACGCGGGGGATGTCCGCCACCGCGTTGAGGGCATGGAAGAAGGCGGCGCCCACGGTGGCGGCCTCGTCGGGGCCACCGAACTCGCTGATGTCGGCCCCCGCGGCGAAGACGCGGTCGCCGCCGGTCACCACCACCGCGCCCGGCGGGGTCTCGGCCAGGGACTGGGCGGCGACGCGCAACTGTCTCAACAGCGCCACCGAGAGGGCGTTCACCTTGGGGTTCTCGAGGCGGATCACCGCCACACCGTTGGAGTGCCGTTCGAGTTGGACCAGCGTCGGTTCAGGAGCCACGGGCCGCGACCCTAGCCAGCCGTGGTGAGCCTCAGCCGACCCCGTCGACCAGCCCTTCCGCGGCCGTCCACGGGTCGGCTCGACCGGCGGCCACCTCCGCTTGCACCCGCGCCCGCTGGTCGGGGTCGATGCGCTCGCGGGCCCGGGCCAGCACGATTGCCTCCACCGCCGCGTCGAGCTCGCCCGCGGCCCGCTGTGACCGCCGAGCCTCTCCTCGACCTTCGTCGTCGAGCCACTTCCGATGGTCGTCGAGGGCGCCGGCCAGTTCGTCGACACCGGCGCCCGTGGTGGCTACCGTGGCGATCACCGGAGGCGTCCAACCGTGGCTCGTCGGCGACAGTGCCATGACGCGCTCCAGGTCGTGGCGGGCGGTATCGGTGCCCGGCCGATCCGACTTGTTGAGCACGAAGATGTCGGCGATCTCCAGCAGGCCCGCCTTGGCGGCCTGCACGGCGTCACCCCAGCCGGGGTTGAGGACGACCACGGTGGTGTCGGCAGTCTCGGCCACCTCCAGCTCCACCTGGCCCACGCCCACGGTCTCCACCAGGATGCGGTCGAACCTCACCGCTTCGAGCAGCCGCAACGACTCCGGCACCGCGGCCGACAGCCCCCCGAGGTGCCCTCGCGTCGCCATCGACCGGACGAACACGCCGTCGTCGAGGTCGTGATCGCTCATGCGCACCCGGTCACCGAGGATGGCGCCCCCGCTGAAGGGCGAGGACGGATCCACCGCCACCACCGCGACCGACGCGCCCCGACGCCGCAGCACCCGCACCAAGGCGCTGGTCAGCGTGGACTTGCCGGCACCGGGCGGGCCGGTCAGGCCGATGGTGTGGGCCTCGCCGCCACGGCGCCAGATGAGGCGCCGGAGCTCGGGATCCCCCCGCTCGGCCCGGGTCAGCAGTCGGGCAAGCGCCGCCCGGTCGCCGCCGGTGGCGGCCTCGAGCGCGCGGGCGAGCTCGGAACTCAAAGAGCGAGGGGGGTGCCCTCGAACTGGGTGTCGCCGGCGTTGAGCACTTC
>JANMIX010000515.1:0-7797 GCA_031376015.1 Acidimicrobiia bacterium
GTCCACGAAGGCGATCACTGAGGCGAGTTGCAACTCCGGCGCCGGGCGGGGCACGTCACTCCAGACCGCCTCATCACGATGCAGCCACTGGTCCTCCGCGCCGGGGCCCCGCTGTAGGAGGTGGCCGATGTTCAGCTGATAGCGGGCGCAGTTCGGCAGCAGGATCCGGTCGCACAGCCCCAACAACACGGGGTGGCACATCACCTCGGTGGCGAAGGTCGGTGAGATCCCCGGCACACCGGCGACCTGACGGGTCTGCGCCCCGTGGAAGGCCTGAATGATCGGGTTGAACAGGGCGGTGTCGGGGTCGGCATCCGCCACCGCCGTCTCCACCTCGGCGTTCACCGCCGCCACCACCGCGGCGGACAGGAGCCCGTCTACGATCACCGCGCCGTCGCGTTCGATGGCGGCGAGCATCGGCTCCGCGCCCTCGCTGGCCGGCACATGGGTGAGGGAGGCGCTCACGTCGGGAAACCCCCCACCCCGGGTTCGCGTTGGACGCCGAGGGCGTTCAGGGTGAAGGCGATCATGTGGTAGTTGCCGATCAGCATGCAGAACTCGATCAGCTGGGCCTGGTCGTAGTGGGTGGCCAGATTGGCCCACGTCGCATCCGACAGTGTGGAGGACGCGTGCAACTCGTCGGCGGCGCCCAGTAGGCAGGCATCCCGTTCGTTCCACCCGCCGGCGTCGAGGGCCGAGGCCACCCGGTCGATCTCGTCGCGGCCCAGGCCGGCCTGCTCGGCGATGATCACGTGCTGGCCCCACTCGTAGTCGGATCCGCAGTTGAACGCGGTGCGCAGGATCAACAACTCCCGGTCACGGGCGGGTAGGGCGCCGCCATACAGCAGCTGGCCACCGAAGTCAGCCATCTTGCGCAGCAGCTTCGGGTGCCGGGCCAGCGTGGCGAAGATGTTTAGCTCCGGCCGGGACGTGTCGAAGCGCAGACCATCGAGCAGTTCAGCGACGCGGGGTTCACGGTCGGCGGCCGGCAGGGGAGCGATTCGCAACGGATGAGGCATTCCCGCATCTTGGTCGCTGCCGGCAACCCATGCCCGCTCACCAGCTGGCCAACGCGCAACCCGTCCCGGGACGCGGCAAGGGCCGGGGCGCCATTGCCCCGGCCCTGCCGGCTCGATGCCGATCGGCTGGATCAGCCGATGAACTGCAGCACGAAGAAGGTGTCGAAGGCACTCCCCGTCGTGGTGCGGCACTGCACGTTGATGTTCTCGGTCGTGCCCGAGGGCCCCCAGTTGACGACCTTGCACTCCGAGGAGTCCGAGCCGTAGGCGGTCACCTGGACATCACCCCTGCTCACCCCGAGGGAGGCGAGTTGCACGGTGTAGGAACCGGTGCCGTTACGCACGATCGTGTTGGCGCCGCCCGCCGAGTTGCGGGAGTAGGACGGCGAGGGGCTGTAGGAGGCCGAGGTCGGCTGGTTGGCCCACACCCAGGCGTTGGTTCCGGCGATGTTGGCCACATTGGGACCGTTGGAGAAGGTGGCGGTGAACATGCTGTCAGCCGCCGCGCCGGTCGCGGAGAAGCACCGCACGTTGACCAGTTGGGTCGAGCTCGACGGGAACCAGCTGACCACCTTGCAACGGTTGGCTGTGCTGCCGTATGCCGTCACCTTCACGGTGCCAGCGGAGACACCCAAGCCAGGAAGCTGCAGTTGGTAGACACCGACACCCGAGCGGGAAATCGTGTTGATGCCACCGGTCGAGTTGAACGAGTAGGTGCTCGAGGGGGTGTAGCTGGCCGAGGTGGGCGAGTTGGCCCACAGGTGGGCGAAGGCCCCGGGGTTGCCGACCGGCCGCGTGTAGGCGGCGGTGTAGAAGGTGTCGATCGGGTTGCCGTTGGTGTCGGAGCAGCGCACGTTCACGGTCTGGTCCGGCCCGGAGCTGCCCCAGAAGCCGACGTGGCATTCGGCGTCGGCGGAGCCGTAGGCCGTCACGTCCACCGTGCCACCCACGATGCCGCCCCCCAGGTTGGCGAAGCGCACCGTGTAGTTCCCCACGGCCGACCGGGTGATGGTGTTGACCCCACCGGTGGAGTTACGCGAGTAGAGGCTGCTCGGGGTGTAGCTGGCCGAGGTGGGCGAGTTGGCCCACACGAAACCGGCCACCGATCGGCGGGCGTTCTGCTCGACCCAGGTGCGGATCGGTCCGTCCCACAGTTCGGCGTAGATACCCGGGAAGTTGGGCTGGGCGCAGCCGCTGCCCCAGCTGGTGGCGCCGACGAGCCGGAAGCCGCCGCTGGTGGTGAACAGCGGGCCGCCCGAGTCACCCTGGCAGGTGTCCTTGCCTCCCGACATGGGCCCGGCGCCGAGCATGGTGAGGCCCTTGAAGCTGCTGCCGTAGCCGCTGGCGTTCATGGCTGCATCGGACTGAACCGGCAGGTCCACCTGCAACAGGTTGGGCGACTGCGCCCCGCCCTGGGAGGTGGCGCCCCAGCCGATGGCCCGCACCGTCTGGCCGGGGGCGACCGCCGCCGCTCCGCTGTTCTCCAGCAGGTTGATGGGGGTCTTGGTCGAGGAGCTGCTGAGCGTGATGAGCGCGGCGTCGTAGCCGTTGCTGGCGCTGGTGTAGTTGGGGTTGATCAAGATGGCGCTGGCGTTGCGCACCTCGCCCTGGGTGGTGTCGCTCACCTGGGTGCGGCCGATGGCCAGCTTGATCGACGACGGCGTCCTGCCACTCACACAATGGGCCGCGGTCAACACGACCTTGGGGCGGATCAACGATCCGCCACAGAAGGGGACGTTGCTGGTGGTCTGGATGGAGACCATGAACGGGTAGGCGCCGGTGGCCGCAGGGCTGCCGCCGACGACAGTGGGTTGGGGTGGCTGCTGGGCAGCCCCGGCGGTGCCGGCCGTGCCGAACACGAGCGCGCCGAGCAGCCCGGCGCCGATGAGACGTCGAGCCCGCCGTCCCCGGGGACGCTCCTGGTTGAAGTCTTCGAAACTCATTTGCTTCTCTCCTTGGGAATCCGTCCCGGGGCCCGCCCCCGGGAAGCGGAGTACGGAGAAAGGAGCACGCAGCGCAGCCCGTGATACGTGATGTCGATCAGCGCCGCCGACGCGCTGTCGCTATGTTGCGCCCATGGCACCGGCAACCAGAATCGGGATGATGCTCCCCGGCGCAGTGGCGTTGGGGGCCTACGAAGGAGGCGCCCTGGCCGCTGTCCTTCGGGCCGTGCAGGCCGCCGAGGGCGACCTCGTCGTCGATGCCATCTCCTCGGCCTCCGCCGGTTCGGTCACCGCGTTGATCGCGGCCCGGGCCCTGCTGCGAGGCGCCGACCCGGTGCAGCTCATGGCCGCCACCTGGGTCGACCTTCCGTCACTGGAGAACCTGCGCTCGCACAGTGCCAAGTCGCCGTTGTCGATGGACTCCCTGCGCAAGTCGGCCGTCGATCTGCTGGGGGACCAACAGGTGCCTGACGGGGAGCCGGGCGCCTACCGCCAGAACGAGGCGGTGCACCTGTCGATGGCGCTCACCGTCCTCGGTGGCCTCAACTACCGCCTGGCCTCGCTGGTGGAAGACCGCGAGGGCAACGTGAAGGCGCGCTCGGTGCCCGCCTCCACCAACGTCGACTGGATCAACACGGTGCTGACGCCGGGTGCTACCTCGGCTCAGTTCCTGGCCGCGGTCGAGGGAGCGCTGGCCTCCGCGGCCACGCCACTGGGCTTCGCCCCGGTGCTCATTGACCGCAGCGACGACGCCGAAGCGCTCGCCAACTACGAACGCATGGGGATCGTCAACGACACCGGCGACTGGCACGTGTGGTATTCCGACGGCGGCGATATCGAGAACGAGCCCTTCGGTCGGGTGCTCGACCTCATCGGCGACATCCCCAACACCGCCGAGCGGGTACTCGTCCTGCTCGACACCATGCCTGGCAGTGGAGGATGGGGCGGCCGGT
This sequence comes from Acidimicrobiia bacterium, assembly GCA_031376015.1. Lineage (GTDB taxonomy): Bacteria > Actinomycetota > Acidimicrobiia > Acidimicrobiales > JACDCH01 > JANMIX01. The sequence goes on from JANMIX010000515.1 coordinate 3,916, forward strand.
GGTTCGACCCCCACAACGAGCCGACCTGGACGGCGACGCTGCGGCAGGTGAACCAGGTCCGCAAGGAGCACAGCTACTACGAGGACCTCCGCCACCTCGAGAAGACCAACTCGCGCCTGAAGTGGATTCACATCGCTGTCGAAGAACTCGAACGGCACCTCGAGGACGCGGCCGGGTCGCTCGACGACGCCGCCGCCGCCACCGTGCGCGGCGCGCTGCGCGACGCCGTGGCCGCTGCCGCCGAGCGGATTGCCGCCGACCGGACCGAACTGCGCCAGGCGGTGCAGCGTTCGCTTGCGGTAACGCCGGCCGCTCCGGCCGGAACGCTGCTCGAATTGCTGCAGGAAGCCTCCGGCCTGCGGGGCAAGAGCCGCAGCGTGGTGGAGATCATCTCGCCCGACATCGACCCCACCGACCAACGCCCGTCCGCCGACAAGCTGGCGGGTGAGTTCCTGCATCACTTCGGTGGCTTCTTCGACGTGCGCTTCCGCCGCAACGACTTCGCTCTCGGGTACCGCAACGCATCGACGTGGCTCCAGGGATGGCTGCGGGGGAGGGTGCGCGATCCCGACGGTGTCCTCGGCCAGGTCTCCGCGTCGCTGGACGCGCTGAAGTGGGATCCCGCCGACCTCGTGCTCGGGGATGCTTCATTGCGTTCACTGTCGTTGCGGGACGACGTCCGGGTGGGGTTGCTGGCGGCGCATCTCCTGCGCGTCGTCGAGTACGGCGTTCGCCACGATCTCACCGCCCCCTGAGGTCACCCGACCAGCGCGGGGGCGGGGTCGCGGCGGGCATAACCCACGGCGAAGAAGCCTCGGATGGGATGCGCGATGGCGACGTTGTGGTGTAGGTCGAGGCCGCGGCCGGGGTCAGCCAACGAGAAGCTGATGCGAACGCCGTCGGCGTTGTCCCGCGCCGTGTTGGGATCGTCCACCTTCACCGAGACGGTCTCGCCGTCGAGGTCGTAACCCCAGGCGAGTACCTGATGGTTCTGGGCCAGATCACGGGGGTTTGAGGATCGCACGGTGACCAGACCCAGTGGACAGGGCCGGCCGGCGTCGAGCTCGGCGCGCACAACCGCCCACTGTTGCGCCGTGCGGGAAGCAACCCCTTCGAGGCTCAGACCCCACACCCGCCGGTTCTCGTCGGTCAGGTTCATCCACGTGAGGTAGCGGAGTACGCCCGCGGGAACGTCCCAGCTCTGCACCAGGCGCCGGACGAGGTAGTCGAACAGAGGGCTTCCGGCAGGCGGTCGAGCCAGGCCTGACGCCGGAATTCCGGCGTAGAAGAGGTCCAACTCGGCGAAGACCATCCCGCCACACAGCCCGTTGGCGGCGTCGCCGATGTGTACCGGTCCGAGGCCCGGGATGCGCACGGTGACCGCCGGTTGGGAGGGCCAGTCGTTGGTGAAGCCCAGGCCGTGGGTGACCGGCCGGAATCCAGGTACGTCCGCCATCTCGCTCCTCCGTGTCGATTCGGACCATAGCGAGCGAGCGCTCCGGATGCGCGGGCGTCGGCTCCCTACACTCCGCTCCGTGCGAGTGGGCCTGCAGATGATCTTCCAGTCGTGGGGCTACGGCCCGTCGGTGACCGACTCGCAGGTCGTCCGGGAGGAGGTCGAGCTCGGGATCCTGGCCGACTCGCTCGGCTTCGACGCTCTGTGGCCGGTTGAACACCATTTCGACGACTACGCCTTCTGTCCCGACAACACCTTGCTGCTCGCCCATCTGGCCGGCCGCACCGAGCGCATCGGACTGGGGACCGGCGCCGTCATCCTGCCGTGGAACGATCCGTTGCGGGTCGCCGAGAAGCTCGCCCTGCTCGACCATCTCACCGCTGGACGCCTCCGTTTCGGGATGGGCCGGGGGCTGGCGCGCTGCGAGTACGCCGGGTTCGGGATCCGCATGGACGAATCCCGTGACCGTTTCGACGAGGCCGCTCCCATGATCCTGTCCGCCCTGGAGACCGGCTTCATCGAGGGCGCGGGGCCGAACTACCCGCAGCCGCGGGTGGCCATCCGACCCCGGCCGGAGTGGTCGTTCCGCGGCCGTACCTATTGCGTGGCCAATGTCGCCCGACTCGGTGCTGGCTGCGGCGGACTTGGGGGCACGGATGGTGATGTTCAGCCAGCGTCCCTGGTCCGACCAGGCCGCCTCAGTGACCACGTGCGTCGAGCGATTTGCCGCCGTGCTGCCGCTTCCGGCATGCGCCTGTTCGCCAACGAGGTGCTCCCCCGGTTGCCCTCCTGACCCCGAAGGGTCCATCTGGCTGGATCAGCGGGCGAGGGCGAACCAGACCACCTTGCCGCCGTGGCCGTCGGGCTGCACACCCCACTCGTCGGCCAGTTCTCGCACGAGGAGCAGGCCACGCCCTGAGGAGGCGAGATGCCCCGGCTCCCTCACCTCGGGTGTCCCCGTGCCCTCGTCGTACACCCCCACCCGCAGGAATCCCTCGGTCAGCTCACAGTGCATCGACGCGCTGCCGCTGCCGTGCAGCAACGCATTGGTCACCAACTCGCTGACGAGCAGCGCGGCCGTCTCCTGCAGGTCGACCGAGGTCTGCCCGCCGGCCAGCAGGTCGGTGACGGCCAGCCGGGCCCGCCGGGGTGTCTCGGCGTCCATGCGGCCGCCTCGACGATCGGCCGCGGAGATGAGCTCCAGATCGGCCGACGCACCTGCGGCGGGAAAGCTCACGAACCCTTACCGATCGGTCCGGGTCGGGCCACCAGCAGGGCGATGTCGTCTCGGCCCGCTCCCTGGGTGACCCGCATCGATGTCTCCATGATGAGGTCGGCGATCTCTGCCGCCGTGCGGGCGTTGAAGTGATTGCGAACCAACATCCCCAGTTCCATCTCCTGGAACGTGTGCTCGCGGGCCCGCATCTCGATGGCCCCGTCGCTGAAGAGCAGAAGGGTGTCGCCGTTGGCAAGTTCGGTGGCGCCGACCTCGAAGCGGCGTCCGGCGATCATCCCCAGCAACGCACCCTTCGGTTCGATGAGCTCGATGTCGCCGGTACCGGCGCGGATCACCACCGCAGGAGGGTGCCCTGCTCGGGCGATCTCCACGCGGAAGCCCAGGGCGGTCGGGGTCACCTTCGCAGCGATGGCCGTGACGAACCGGACGTCATTGATGCCGGCCAGTCGGGCTTCCTCCTGCTGGTAGAGCAGGGCGGTGTTGAGGTGGCTGAGCAAGCTGGGCGGATCGCCGCCTTGGAGCGCTGCCCCGCGCAAAGTGTGCCGGGCCAGGCTGGTGAGGGTGGCGGCGTGGACACCCTTGCCCTGCACGTCACCCACGATGAGGACGGCGCCGTCGCGACCCCGGATGGCGTCGTAGAAGTCGCCGCCGGCGAGACGATCGCTGCCACTGGCGGGAGAGTAGCGAGCGGCCAGATCGAGGCCGGGGAGCCGCACCACGGCGGCGGGGAGAAGGCTCGATTCGAGGACCCGGCGCAGCGACGCTTCCCCCTCCGCCCGTCGCCGGATGTGTATGGCTCGCAGCGCCAGGCCGCAGAGATCGCGCAACAGTTCACGGTCACTCGGGTCGCTCGACGCCGCGTCGCACACCAGTGCGTTGCCGTTGGGGTCGGCGACATGGAAGGACCCACCCGGTGGGCGGGCCTCGCGGATGTCGCCCGCCAGGTCGGCGGCCTCCTTGCGCAACGCCTGGAGCACCTCCGCGGAGGTGTCGCAGGCGACCATCACATCCAGGAAGCGGACCCGCCGCAGTTCCCGGTCCGATGAGGCGGCGTCGGAGGCAGCGTCGGCGAGTCGCTGCATCCGCTCGGAGAGCACCGTGGTCAAGGGCGCCAGAACGTGTTGGGGTGGCACCTCGTAGGCGTTGCTGAACCGCAGCACGACCACTCGCTCGTCGTGATCGAGTGGGA
>JANMIX010000543.1:0-8375 GCA_031376015.1 Acidimicrobiia bacterium
TGTCGCCCGAGCGCAGCTACGTGCTGGGCGATCCGCCCAACTACTCGCCCACGGTGGCCGACAGCGTCACCGGCATCGCCCGGGCCGCGGGCGCCAACGTGTGGGCCACGTTCCTGGATCTGCTGCTGGTCGACGGCGGCCGGGAGTTGCTCAACAGCCCGGTGCTCAACTTCTCGGAGGGGAACCTCGACGCCACCCGCGAGATGCTGGTGCACCCGGCCACGGTCTTCGGCCTCGGTGACGGCGGTGCGCATGCCGGCCAGACCTGCGACGCGTCGACCACCACCTACATGCTCAGCTACTGGGCCCGTGATCGCGGCGAGGACCGCATGCGGGTCGAGGACGCGGTGGCGAAGATGACCTCGGCCACCGCCGCCGTCTACGGCCTGGGCGACCGGGGCGCGCTGCGGCCGGGTCTCAAGGGCGACGTGAACGTGATCGACCTGCCCAACCTGCGCCTGCACCGGCCCCGCCTGGTGCACGATCTGCCCGGCGACGCCCGCCGGCTCGTGCAGCACGTCGACGGCTACCTGGCCACCGTCAACCGCGGGCAGGTCACCCTGCGCCATGGCGAGGAGACCGGTGCCCGGCCGGGGGAACTGATCCGGGGCATGCGGTGACCGACGGTTCCCCCAAGGCCGTCGCCACCGCCTTCTGGTCTGCGCTGTACGACCGCGACTGGGAGCGGATCCGGTCCTTCTTCGCCGAGGACTCCATCTACTACGACGTCCCGGTGGGTGCCGGCGCCGCCGGGCGCGGGCCCGACTCGATCGAGGCCCGTCTGCGGCTGGGCCTCGAGGGCCTGTCGGGCTACGAACACCGCCCCGGGATCATGGTCGCCGAAGGCGACATGGTGGTGACCGAGCACGTCGAGGTCTGGCACTGGCCCAGCGGCGAGACCGTGGCGCTGCCCTTCGTGTCGGTCCAGCAGGTCCGGGACGGCAAGATCATGGTGTGGAAGGACTACTGGGACCAGCAGACGCTGATGAACGCGGCGCCGGCGTCCTGGCACGAGCGGCTCGACAACGCCGATCTGTCCTGGATTTTCGACGCCACCGGCATCGCCTGAGCGGCGTGTGTCGGGCGGGCGGGTGACCGCCGGGCCGGTCCTGGTGCGAGGGGTACCGGCGCGAAGGGTGCCGCAGTGAGGACCGGACGCGCCCCCGTGCGCCGCCTGGTGCTGGCCTCGGCCTCGCCGGCCCGCCGGCGCCTCCTGGAGCAGGCCGGCTTCGCCCCCGAGATCCAGGTATCCGGCGTCGACGAGGATGCGGTGACCGCCCACGATCCTTCGGCCCTCGTGATGGCCCTGGCCACGGCCAAGGCCACCGCGGTGGCCAAACGCACCGGCCCCTTCACGGTGGCCTCCGGCGCGCTGGTGCTGGGGTGCGATTCGCTGCTGGATGTGGATGGCGAGGTGTTCGGGAAGCCGGCAACCGCCGAGGAGGCGACGGCCCGGCTGCGTTCGATGCGGGGTCGGGCCGGAATCCTGCGCACGGGGCACTGCCTCATCGACACCGCCACCGGCCGGCGGGCGGCCGAGGTGGCCAGCACCACCGTGTGGTTCGGTGACTACGACGACGACGAACTGGCCGCCTACGTGGCAACCGGCGAACCGCTGGAGGTGGCGGGGGCCTTCACCCTCGACGGCTACGCGGCCCCGTTCATCGGCGGCATCGAGGGTGACCCGTCCAATGTGATCGGCTTGTCACTGCCGTTGTTCCGGCAGTTGGTGCGCCGGCTGGATCTGCGGGTGCAGGACCTGTGGGTCTGACCCTCGGGCCGCTTCACCTCGATCCTCCCGTGGTACTGGCCCCCATGGCGGGAGTCACCGACCCGCCCTTCCGGGCCCTGTGCCGGCGCTTCGGCCCGGCCCTGTACGTGAGCGAGATGGTCACCGCCCGCGCCGTGGTGGAGCGCAACGAGAAGACCTTTCGCATGTGCGAGCGCGACCCCGGCTCGCCGCCCGGCGCGCCCCACAGCGTGCAGCTCTACGGAGTGGATCCCCGCACCATGGGCGAGGCGACGCGGATCCTGGTCGACGAACTGGGGGTGAGCCACGTGGACCTGAACCTCGGCTGCCCCGTGCCCAAGGTGACCCGCAAGGGTGGTGGCGCGGCACTGCCGGTGCACGGTGCCCTGCTCCGCCGGATCGTGGCCGCCACCGTGACGGCCGCGGGCTCTGTGCCGGTCACGGTGAAGTGCCGGATCGGCGTCGACGAGCAGCTCACCACCTTCCTCGACACCGGTCGCATCGCCGAGGACGAGGGCTGTGCCGCCATCGCGCTGCATGCCCGCACGGCCGAGCAGCAGTACTCGGGGAGGGCCGATTGGGACCGCATTTCCGAGCTCAAGGCGGCGGTGCGGATCCCGGTGCTGGGCAATGGCGACGTGTGGGACGGGCCCGACGCGCTGGTCATGATGGCCGCCACCGGCTGCGATGGCGTGGTGGTCGGCCGGGGTTGCCTCGGCCGGCCCTGGCTGTTCGGTGACCTGGCCGCCGCCTTCGCCGGCGCACCCGCGGTGGCGCCGCGTTCGCTGGGCGAGGCGGCCGCCGTGCTGGTCGACCACGCCGAGGCGTTGGTGGCCTGGTACGGCGAGGAGCCCGGGATGCACAAGATCCGCAAGCACGTGGGCTGGTACCTCATGGGCTACCCGGTGGGGGCCGAGGCCCGCCGGGCGCTCGTCGCCGCGGTGCGTCTGCAGGAACTGCGCGAGGGCTTGGCGTGCCTCGACCCCGACGTGGAACTGCCCGGCGGGATGGCGCCGCGGCCTCGGGGCCAGAGCCACGGGCCCCGCCGGGTGGTCCTACCCGCGGGTTGGCTCGAGACGCGCGACGACCCCACCCCTCCGGTGGGGGCCGAGCTCGAGGTGTCCGGCGGATGAGGTGCTGACTGCCACGCTGCTGGCGTTGGCCGCCGCGGTCCTGCACGCCACCTGGAACCTGCTCATCAAGCAGAGCGGCGACCGCTGGATCGCCCTGTGGGCCATGTCGCTGGTGGCCGGTGGTCTGGCCGGGAGCGTGCTGGCCGGTGCCGCCGTGCTCGGCTACGCCGACGGGATCGCATGGCGGTGGGCGGTGCTCAGCTCGATCGTGCAGTTGGGTTACCTCCGCATGCTGGCCTGGGCCTATGACCGCGGCGACTTCTCCGTGGCCTACCCCATCGCCCGGGGCGGTGGAGCACTCCTGGCGGCCATCGGCGGGGTCCTGTTCCTCGGCGACCACCTCTCGTTGTTGAGCGCGCTGGGCATCTCGGTGGCCGTGAGCGGCCTCGTGCTGCTGGCGTTGGGACGTTCACATCTGGAGTTGGCGCCGGCCTTGGCGGTGGCGGCCGCCATCGGCACCTACACGCTGATCGACTCGAAGGGTTCGCGTGCGACCGGCTCGCCCACCTACGCCCTGTTGGACTTCGTGGCCATCGCGGTGACCACCTCGATGTGGGGGCTGGGCCACCGTCAGGGCCGGCGAGTGGTGGCGGTGATCCGTGCCGATCCCCGCCGCACGCTGCTGGCCGGCGTCGCCACCACGCTCGCCTACGGCATGGTGCTGGTGGCGGTGCAACACGCGCCGGTCGGCTACGTCACCGCACTGCGGGAGTCGAGCGTGGTGCTGGCCGCCCTGGCCGGGTGGCGGTTGCTGGGCGAGGGTGATGCCCGTCGCCGCCTCACCGCCGCGGGCGTCACCGCCACGGGGCTCGTGCTGCTGGTGGCGGCCCGCTGAGGGGGCAATGGCGACCGCGGGCCGGGCTTCACCCGGGCCAGTCGGGCCGGGTGCCTCACAAGTCGACTGCCTCCTCGTCGGCGAATGACGCGGCGGCGCCCAGGAAGCGGTAGGTCCACTCCTGGGCGAGCGGTCGGGTCTCGCAGAACACAATCGGCACGTTCGGGTAACGCACCTGGGCCGCGGCGAGCATCTCGGCCACCATCGACGGCGCGACGTGCTTCAGGCGGAACACGTCGGCCCAGCGGTCTTCGACGACGATGGCGGCCCGCCGAGCCGTCGCCAGCTCGGCCAGCGTGACGAGCAAGCTGCCGTTGACGACGTTGCCGGCGATCTCGGCCAGCTTCTTGCGCTCGACCACGCCAACGACCTCACCGTCGACCTCCACGGCGTAGTCGCCGACCACGAGCGCGCGGCGTGAGGTCGTCGCCTGCTGGGTCTCGAACTTCCAGGCGTAGCGCTCCCGGCTGTCGACCACGATCTCGAGCGCGCCCGCCGCGCTGCGTTTGGTCGGCAGGCGCATCCCGGGCCTGGTCTTGCGGGTGGTCTTGGCGGTCTGCCAGAAGATGCCCTCGCGGCCATCCTTCAGGGTGGTGATCACGAACTGAGAGCGGTTCTCCCGGTATCGGTCGAGCACCAGGTCGATCGCGACGCCCCGCCGGATGCACGAGCGGATCGGGACCTCCTCGACGATCTCGGCGTCATCGGGCCACTCATCGCGGTGGCAGTAGATCTTGGCGGTCCGAGGCCAGGTGTCCTTGGCCTTGAGCACCAACGGGTTCGAACCCAACGGCACCCACAGCACGTACGGCAGGGTCGAGTCGGTGTCCGGATTCCGAGCGATCCGGAACGTTCGCCCCGTCGCGGTGGGGGCCACGTCAGTCACCGCAGCGTCCGGACGGCCGTGCCGACGTGCTTCCCCGCGACGGGCCGCGGGCCGTCACCCTGACGATCTCGTCCGTGATCCCCTCGTCGTCGAAGCGGAAGTGGCGGGCCGGCGCGTCGAACGGTGCGTTCAGGATCGGGTTCTCGATGACGATCTGCGGACGGGTCATCACGGGCCACAGGGTAGATACAGGCCGAACGTGACGCGGGCGATCCCGCCTGCCCGGGCGTCATGGGCGGGGATCATGGAAGAAATACCGCCGAGAGCCAGACCCTTCACCTTTATTTCCTATAAACGTATATTTCTCTACGGTTTATGAAAGTTCCGGCACCGACGCTCGCCCCGATCCTGCGCTCCGATGCCCAGGGCCGCATTCTCGCACGCGTCCTTGCGGACCCCGAGTCGAGCTACAACCTCTCCGAGCTCGTCGCCTGGTCGAAGTCGAGCATGCCCACCGTCCAGCGCGAGATCGGGCGCGCCGAGCAAGCCGGCATCGTCCTCACCGAGAAGGTCGGGCCGACGCGGCTCGTTCGAGCCAACGCCGCCCATCCGCTCCACGACGCCGTCCGCAGGATCATCCTCGCCACGTACGGGCCACCGGTCGTGGTCGCCGACGAGTTCGATGGGATCGCCGACGCGGATGCCGCACTGCTCTTCTGATCCTGGGCTGCCCGGTATCTCGGCGAGCCCGGTCGGGCACCGAACGACATCGAGGTTCTTGTCATCGGTAACACCGACCGCGATGCCATCCGATGACGTCGCGGCGCGCCTTGTCGCCGATGCGAAAGCGCACGTCGCCCTCGCGGCCAAAGGCATCGAGGATGATCCGGCAGGCGCCTTGCAGCTCAGCTACGACGCTTCGCGCAAGGCATCGGCCGCTCTGCTCGCTGTCCAAGGTCTCCGGGCGACGACGAGGGGTGGGCACATCGCCGTCATTGACGCCGTCAAGGCGCAGTTCAACGACCGGGGCGGCATGGAGATCTTCGGCCGACTACATGCGCTCCGCCGACGCCGGAACCGGACGGAATACCCCGACCTCGGCTCGCCCGGCGTGAACGAGGAGGATGCTCGCCAGGCGCTCGACACCGCAGGAGAGGTGGTCGACGCCGCGACGAAGCTTCTTGCCACCGGACGCATCGATCGTTCGGGTGAGGAAGGGAGGAAGCGCTCGAGGCAAGTTGCGAGCGAGCGTCGATGGGGACGTCGACACCCGCAGCTCGGAGCAGTGGCGGCGCAGCGCGCATGCGGGCGGCGCAACGTCCTGGCGTCAACCACCCGCAGGGAAGGCCGGCGTGGTGAGCGGGGTCCACGTGCGGCCGCCGTCGGCACTGGTCCAGGCCAGGTCGGGGCTGCAGCCGTGGTTATAGCCGCAGGGGTGCGGGTCACCCGAGGCGTTGGCCCAGGCCTGCCCGGCGCCGGCGGGCGATCCAGGGCCTGCGAAGGACAGGTCAGTGACCGACAGGCCCACGTTCGTGGCGGTTTCGGTCCAGGTGGCGCCGTCGTCGTCGCTGGCGAGTAGGCGGCTGGGCAGGTCGGTCATCCCACCGGTCAGCACCCGCAACTGGCCGGTCGAGATCACCGCCAACTGCGGCTTGGGCCCGGTGTTCGACACTTCACCGGCCTGCGGCGGGGTCACGTCCCGCCAGGTGGTGCCCAGGTCGGTCGTCTCCACCCAGGTGACGCTGGCCATCATCCCCGTCGGGTAGTAGCTCTCGATCACCGCACGGCGGCCCGACACCCAGGGGAACGAATACGACGGCGAGCCGGGCTGAGGGCTGGGGGGCCGGTTCCAGCCCGGAGGGTGCAGCTGGGTCCAACTCCGGCCGCCGTCGGTGGTGGCATAGAGCCCGTCGCCGTTGGCGAAGCCGTCGGTGAGCGAGGTGAAGCGGATCCCGAGCGCCGGGGTGTCGGTGCTGACGCGCTGCCAGGTGCGGCCGCCGTCGCCGGTGGTGTAGAGATCCCCCCGGTAGGTGGGGAGGGTCGTGCCCAGCGGCGCGGTGGTGAGAAAGCCGTGGAGCGGGTCGACGAAGCTGAGGTTCACTTCGCCGGCCGAGCCGCCGACCGGCACATCGGTCTCGGTCACGGTAACGGCGCCGTCACCGGTGATGGCGAGGCGCACCCGGTGGTTCGGCGCGTCGGCGACCGCCACCCAGGCGTGGGTGCCGTCGAGCACGGAGGCGACCGGCCACTGGTCCTGCACCTGGGCGGGCGTCCACGGCAGGAGCGATTGGGTCCACGTGGACCCGCCGTCGGCCGTACGCATGATCCGGTGGTCGGTGACCACCCACCCCGAGCCGCTCGCCAGTTGGGCCGCGACCGTCTGTTCGGTGGGCGCAGACGTCCCGATGCCGCCGGTGGTCGTCGGGGTCACCACGGTGGTCGTCGGGACAGTTGTGGGCACGGTCGTGGGGCTCGTGGCCGCCGGACCGATGTTGACGTGCTCGGTCGAGCCGGTTCGTCCGTTGGCCACCCACAGTCCGGTGCCGGCGATGAGCACCAGCGCGGCGGCGATGCCGGTGGAGCGCAGCACCCGGGTGCGGCGGATATGGCGGGGGATGGCGTGCAACGGGTCGCGGTGGGCGGCCGGCACGGAGCCCGCCAGTTCGTCGAGACTGTGGCGCAGTTCGTCCACGTTCACGGGGCCTCCTCCAGTTCGATGTGCAGGCGCTCGAGCGCCGAATGCAGGGTGGACTTCACGGTGCCCTCGGCACAGTCCATAGCACGGGCCACCTCGGGCACGGTGAGGTCGGCGAGGTAGCGCAACACCACCGCCGCTCGCTGGCGGGGCGGGAGGTGCTCGATAGCGGTGTGCAACGCCACCGAGGTGACGACGTTGCCCTCGGTGTCGGTGGTGGCGGGTGCCGCGTAGCCGGTCACGTGGTCGCGCCGCTCCTGGCGACGGAACTCACGCCGGGCCCGGTTCATGGCCACCACGTACACCCACGTCACCGGCCGGTCCATCGTCGACACCGAGGCCCATCGCCGCCAGGCCTGGGCGAAGGCCTCCTGGGCCAGATCCTCGGCTCGATCGGGGTTGCCGAGCGCCACCGTGAGGGCCCGTCGCACGGGCTCGAAGTTGGCGACGACGAACTGCTCCACGTCCACTGTCATCGACTGTACGAAGGCCTCGCGGGCCCCGAAACGTTCAGAGGTCCCTTTGTGACCGTTGCCGAACGGGCGACGCCCTCATCCTTCCCGGGTGGCGTACAGCGCCAGCGCCGCGGCGGTGGCGACATTGAGCGAATCCACGCCGCCGGCCATTGGGATCCTCGCCCGCACCTGGGCCGCTGCCAACGCCCATTCGGTGAGGCCGGGCCCTTCGGCGCCGAGCAGGAACGCGAGCCGCCCACTTCTGTCGACGCGGTCGATGTCGACCTTCCCGCGCGGCGTGAGGGCCACCAGCGTCCAACCCCCGAGTTGGGTCCGCAGGTCCTTGGGCCAGTCCTTCAGACGGGCGAAGGGCACGCGTAGGACATGGCCCAGCGAGACCCGCACCGATCGCCGGTGCAGGGGGTCGGGGGTCTCGGGGTCGAGCAAGACGGCGTCGGCGCCCAGACCGCGGGCATTGCGGAACAGCGCCCCCAGGTTCTCCAGGTCGCTCAGGCGTTCGATCACCACTACCCGGCGAGCGCCGGCCAGCAACTCCGAGGCGTCGCGCTCAGGAGGACGACTGACGGCGGCGACGACGCCGCGGTGCAGGTCGAACCCCACGGTGGCCTGCAGGATCTCCTCGGTCACGACATAGATCGGTGCGGCGTCGCCCACCAGTTC
>JANMIX010000582.1:0-4979 GCA_031376015.1 Acidimicrobiia bacterium
GCCATGGCACCGGCCTCGGTGTGGGCCTCGAGATCCATGAGGACCCACGGGTGTCGTGGTCGGTCGCTGCTACGCTCGCTGCCGGCCACGTCGTCACCGTCGAACCCGGCGTGTATCTCCCCGAGCACGGTGGCGTACGGGTCGAGGACACGCTGGTGGTCACCCCCGAGGGGTGCCGCCCCCTCACCCACGCAACGAAGGAAACGGATCCCCACTCATGGCCAGCACCACGACCAACGACCTGAAGAACGGTATGACCCTGAACCTCGACGGGGTCCTCTTCACCGTGGTCGAGTTCCAGCACGTCAAGCCGGGCAAGGGCGGTGCCTTCGTACGCACGACCCTGAAGAACACCCGCACCGGTGCCGTGGTCGACCGCACCTTCCGGGCCGGCGAGAAGGTGGAGCAGGCCGTCATCGACAAGCGCGAGATGCAGTACCTCTACCGCGACAGCGGCGACTTCGTGTTCATGGACAACGTGTCCTACGACCAGCTGCACGTGCCGCCCGCCAGCCTCGGCGATTCGGCCAACTACATCGTGGACAACTCCACCGTGGTGCTGCAGATGTACGGCGACGAGATCGTCGGCGTCGACCTGCCCGCGGCGGTCGAGTTGACGGTCACCGAGACCGAGCCGGGCATCCAGGGCGACCGGGTGTCGGGCGCCCGCAAGGCCGCCACCCTGGAGACCGGCCTGGTGGTGCAGGTGCCCTTGTTCGTCAACATCGGCGACAAGCTGAAGATCGACACCCGCAGCGCCGACTACATCACCCGGGCGTGAACCCCCGGCGCGCCTCGCGCGAACGGGCCCTGGAACTGCTCTATGAGTCCTTCGCCAAGGAGTGGACACCCCAGGAGACGATCGCCGCCCTTCCCCTCGCTCCCGACGACTACACGGTGGAGATGGCGGTCGGCGTCGGCGCCGAGCAGTCCGCACTCGACGAGCGGATCAGCGGACATCTCCGCAAGGGCTGGACCCTCGAGCGGTTGCCGTTGGTGGACCGGATCGTGCTGCGCATGGCCATCTGGGAACTGCTGCACCAGCGGGACCTGTCCACCGCCGTCGTCGTGTCCGAGGCCGTCGAGCTGGCCAAGGCGTACGGCAACGACGAATCGTCCCGCTTCGTGAACGGCCTCCTGGCTTCGGTGGCCACGGATGTGAGGGGCTGAGCCGGCGTTCGCGCTGCCCGACCCCCCGCTGAGCGACGGAACCGTCGTGCTCCGGGCGTGGACTGAACGCGATGTCGGCGCGTTGGTGGCGGCCTGGGCCGACCCGGCCATCCAGCAGTGGACGCGGGTGCCCCAGAGCCGTGGACCCCAGGATGCACAGCGCTGGATCGGCGCCGAGCAACTGCGGCGAGCGCGCGGCTTGGCCATCGATCTGGTGATCTGCCCCGAAGGTGACCCTGGCACCGTCGTGGGCGAGGTCGGCATGGTGCCCCTCGCCGGAGGACCGTCGCGGGCCGAGCTGGGCTGGTGGGTGGCACCCCAGCACCGCCGCCAGGGGTTGGCCACCCGCGCCGTGCGCCTCTTCGCCGGGTGGCTCCGCGACGAGCTGGGCTACCACGATCTCTTCGCCGAGGTCGATGTGCGCAACGCTCCCTCGGTGTGGGTGGCCGAATCGGCCGGGCTGCGGCTGCGCCTCCGCCAGGATCCCTGAGCACCGCCCCGGGGACCAGCTACCGCAGCGCCACCGACGGGGCGTTGCCAGCGCGGCGGGACCGGGGTGCTACCGTGCACACCTGACCGTGAAGCGGGTCCTGTGAGGCCCGCACGGACAGGAAGGATGCCCACGTGGCCGAACGCGAACGACACGCAACGCCCCCTTTCGGGGGCGTTTTTGTTGCCCGAAGCCGGGTCATGGAGGCCGAGGACGTGCAGCGGGCCATCTGGCGGATGGGCCATGAGATCGTCGAGCACAACCACGGCCTCGAAGACGTCGTTCTGGTCGGCCTGCAGACCGGTGGTGTCCCGCTGGCGCACCGCCTGGCCGACGCACTCGAGCAGATCGAGGGGAGCCGTCCCGAGGTGGGGATCCTGGATGTGGCCTTCCACCGCGACGACATCGGCCTGAGGCCCGTGCTGCCCGAAGCGGTCACCGACATCCCCCGGGAACTCACCGGGGTGGCGGTCGTGCTGGTCGATGACGTGCTGTTCACCGGACGGACGATCCGGGCCGCCCTCGACGCGCTCACCAACTTCGGGAGGCCCCGAGCAGTTCAGCTTGCGGTCATGGTCGACCGAGGCCATCGCGAGTTGCCGATCCGGCCCGACTACGTGGGTAAGAACCTCCCGACACGCCGCGACGAGGCCGTGAACGTCCACGACGACGGGGTCGACATCGGCGAGATGGTGAAGTGAGCGAGCCGGGCTTGGCCTCGACGCCGGGGCGCGAGCGCCAGCATCTGCTCTCTGTCCACGACCTCGGTGGGCGCGAGGGCATCGAACGGGTCATGACGCTCACCGATTCCTTCGTCGAGGTGTCGGGCCGTCCCATTCCCAAGGTGCCTGCCCTCCGGGGCAAGACCGTCGTCTGGCTCTTCTACGAGGACTCCACCCGCACCCGGCTGAGCTTCGAGCAGGCGGCGAAGCGCCTCTCGGCCGACACCATGAACTTCTCAGTGTCGACCTCCTCGGTGAAGAAGGGTGAGTCGCTGCGCGACACCGTGCAGACCATCGAAGCGATGGGGGTCGACTGCATCGTGGTCCGCCACGCCTCGGCCGGTGCGCCGTGGCAGATCGCCGCATGGGTCGACGCGTCGGTGATCAACGCCGGCGACGGCTGGCACGAGCACCCCACCCAGGCCCTGCTCGACTGCTACACGCTGCGCCAGCACCTCGGCACCCTCGAGGGCCGGCACATCGCCATCGTCGGCGACATCAAGCACAGCCGTGTGGCCCGCTCGGACGTGCTCGCCTACACCGCCATGGGCGCCGAGGTCACCCTGGTGGCGCCGCCCACGCTGCTGCCACCCTCGTTGGAGGGATGGCCGGTGCGGGTCAGCCACGATCTCGACGCGGTGCTGCCGAAGGTGGATGCGGTGAACCTGCTGCGGATGCAGCGCGAGCGGATGACCGAGGCGCTCATTCCCTCGCTGCGCGAATACACGAGCCTGTACGGCCTCACCGCCCGGCGGGTCGACACGCTGGCCGAGCACGCCCTGATCATGCATCCCGGGCCCATGAACCGAGGGGTGGAGATCGCCGCCGAGGTGGCCGAGCTGCCCCGATCGGTGATCGTGGATCAGGTCCGCAACGGCGTGGCGGTCCGCATGGCGGTGCTGTATCTCCTTCTCGGATCCGGAGTTGATCTGTCATGAGCGTTGTCCTGCGGGGTGGTCGGGTTCTCGACGAGCGGGGTGAGCGCATCGCCGATGTGGTCGTATCCGACGGTCGAATCGCAGCTGTCGGTGCCGATCTGAGTGCGGATCGGGTGATCGACTGCGGCGGCTGCGTCATCGCCCCAGGCCTGGTCGACCTTCACACCCACCTGCGCGAACCGGGCCGTGAGGACTCCGAGACCATCGAAACCGGGTCGTGGGCGGCGGCCCTTGGCGGCTACACCGCGGTGCTGGCGATGCCCAACACCGAGCCGGCCATCGACTGCGCCGCGGTGGTGCGCGAGGTGCTCGAACTGGGTCGCAAGGCGGCACTGGTCGACGTGCACGCCGCCGGCGCCATCACGGTGGGCCGCCGTGGCGAGCAACTCGCCCCGATGGCCGAGATGGCTTCCCTCGGGGTGCAGTTCTTCACCGATGACGGCAACGGTGTGCAGGACAACCGGCTCATGCGTCGGGCGCTCGAGTACGCCGGTGGCCTCGGGGTCACGCTGGCCCAGCACTGCGAGGACGAGGCGCTCTCCGCCGGCGGCCACATGAACGAAGGGGCGGTGTCGAGCCGTCTCGGCATCCCCGGGATTCCCGCCGAGGCCGAGGAACTGATGGTGTTGCGCGACATCGCGCTGGCCCGGCTCACCGGCTCGCGCGTTCACTTCCAGCACCTCTCGACCTCGGGATCGATCGCCATGGTGCGCGCCGCCAAGGCCGGCGGCCTCCCCGTGAGCGCCGAGGCGGCCCCGCATCACTTCACGCTCACCGACGAGGCCTGCGGCGGCTACGACCCCTTGTTCAAGGTCAACCCGCCGCTGCGTTCCGCTCCCGACGTGGAGGCGGTGAAGGCCGGGCTGGCCGACGGCTCGGTAGACGCCATCGCCACCGACCACGCCCCCCATGCCCAGGAGTTGAAAGAAGCCCCCTTCGATGAGGCGCCCCCCGGGATGCTGGGCCTCGAGACGGCGCTCGCACTGGCCCTCACGGAGTTGTCACTGCCGCTGGTGGACGTGCTGGCCCTGCTGTCGTGGCGTCCCGCCGCGCTGGCAGGCCTCTCGGCCAGCCACGGGGGTCCCCTGGTGGAAGGCCGGCCCGCCAACCTGTGCGTGATCGATCCCGCGACGACGTGGATTGTCGATCCCTTCCGTCTGGCCAGCCGATCCCGCAACACTCCCTACGCCGGGCGCACCCTGAAGGGCCGCGTGCGCCACACCTTGTACTGGGGCGAACCGGTCGTGCTCGACGGAGAGGCACAACGATGAGCGAGCGAAGCGAGGTCATGGCGGCGTGCGACCGCCAGGGAGCCGCCGGCACTGGGGTGCGGGGGCGGAGCCCCCGGGGACAACGATGAGCGAGCGAAGCGAGCCGCGTGAGGCGCTGCTGGTGCTGGCCGACGGGACCACCTTCGAAGGGGAAGCCTTCGGGGCGAGCCCGCCGGGCGGCGTCGCCACCGGCGAGGTCGTGTTCAACACCGTGTTGTCGGGCTACCAGGAGGTGCTCTCCGACCCCAGCTACGCCGGCCAGATCATCACCTTCACCTATCCCCACATCGGCAACTACGGCACCACTGCGGCCGACGACGAGGCCCGCCGGCCGTTCTGCCGGGGCGTGGTGATCCGCGACCTGGCCCGGCGCCGCAGCAACAGGCGG
>JANMIX010000583.1:0-2960 GCA_031376015.1 Acidimicrobiia bacterium
CGCAGGGCGACGGTCTCGGCCTCGGCGCAGGGCGACGAGCCGCTGAGCCGGCGCAGTTCGGCGGCAAGCGTGGGCCCGAGGAACGGCGTGTCGGCCAGACCCCGGGCCAGTTCCTCGGCCACCAAGGCCACTTCGACCGCCGAGGCCCACGGCGCACCTGACTCCGAGGCGGTACGCAGTTCGCGCCACCCGGCGGCGGTGACGGCAGCATCGAGCTTGGCGGCGCGCTCGGTGCCGTCGAGATCGGCGACGGTGCGAGGACCGAGCCGATCCACGACCTGCACCACCGAATCCCGTAGCGCCACCTGTTCGGGTGAGAGGCGGACGTCCATCAGTTGGCGTCTCCGTGCGCCAGTAACGAGGGGCTCCACTGGTCGCGCAGCGTGCGGCGCAGGACCTTCCCCGACGGCAAGCGAGGGATGACGTCGACCACCACGACGTGGCGGAGGTGTTTGTAGGTGGCCAGCGACCCGGCGACCAGTTGGAGGAGTTCCTCGACGGAGACCTCCTGGTCGGGATCGAGTTGCACGGCCGCCACCGGCACCTCGCCGGCGCGGGCGTCGGGCAGGCCGAACACGGCGCAGTCGAGGACCCCCGGATGCTGGTGCAGCACGGCCTCCACCTCGGCCGGCGCCACCTGGAATCCGTTCACCTTGATCATCTCCTTCGATCGATCGGTGAGGTGGACCCAGCCCTCGGCCTCGAGCCATCCGACGTCACCGGTGCGGTACCAACCGTCGACGAATGCATCCTCGTTCGCCTCCTCCGGGAGGTAGCCCGCCATCACCGACGGGCTGAGGACCTGGATCTCCCCTGTCTCCCCTGGGGGCAGCACGGCACCGGAGTCGAGGTCGACCACCCGCAGTTGCACCCCGTCGGGCGGTAGACCGGCCGAGTCGAGACGCCAGCGGGCCGGGTCGTTCACGGGGTTGGCGGCGATGACGGGGAGCTCGCTGGCCCCATACGCGGGCAGCCAGCGCACACCCGTGCGTTCAGTGACCCGCTGCGCCACGCTCTCGGTCACCGGCGTCGCCCCCCACATGATGTAGCGGAGGGAGGACAGGTCGAAGTCTTCCAGGCTCGGATGATTGGCCAGGGCCAGGGCGATGGGCGCGACCGCCATCTCCAGGGTGATGCGGTCCGAGGCGATCCGGCGCAGCAACTCATCGAGGTCGAAACGCCGGTGCAGACGCACGCAGGCGCCCGCGGATGCGGCAGCCAGCAGGTTCAGTAGGCCGAGGATGTGCGAGGGCGGCGTGGCCACCTGGAAGCGGTCGTCGGCGCTCAGCCCGAGCGCCGCGCACCAGTGCCCGGTGGCAACGGCCATGGACCGGTGCGTATGGCGGACCGCCTTGGGCAGCCCGGTGGTACCCGAACTGAACACCAGCACCGACTCGGCGTCGTCGTTCACGGCGGGAGCCACGAACTCTCCCGCCGGCGCGGCGATCGCCTCGAGAACCCCCGGTGCGTCGAGGTCGGTCACACAATCGCTGCCGATGCCGTTCGACAGTAGGACGGCGCCGTCACCGTCGGCCACGGCATGGATGGGCTGCGTGATGGCGAGCGCGTGGTCGACCTCGAACGCCTTCCATGCGGGACTCAACAGGACCGCGGCCGCGCCGAGCTTGCTGATGCCGTACACCGATGTCACGAACTCGGGCCGGTTCGAGAGCATCATCACCACGCGCGTGCCGGCCCCCACGCCTTGGTCGGACAGGTACCGGGCGAAGCGGTCGCTGCGATCGTCGAGGTCGCCGAAGGTCATCACGTTGTCTCCCCAGCGCAACGCCGGGCGGTCGCGCTGACGCTCGGCGGCGCGCTGCAGCCCGTGATGGAGGAGCTCACCCATTGGGCTTGCCCCGGCTACGCAGCGCGTCCTTGACGACCTTCCCGGTGGCGTTCAGGGGAAGTTCGTCCAACAGTTCCACGGCACGCGGGACCTTGTAGTTGGCCATCTGCTGGCGAGCCCATTCCACGATGTCGTCGCCCGTGGTGGCGGCTCCGGCCCGCAGCACCACGAAGGCCATACCGACCTCACCCAAGCGCTCGTCAGGAATGCCGATCACCGCCGCCTGCTGGATGTCGGGATGACGCAGGAGGGCGTTCTCGATCTCTGCCGGGTAGGCGTTGAAACCGCCGACGATGAACATGTCCTTGGCGCGACCCACGATGCGCAGATTGCCGTCGCCGTCCAGCACACCCAGGTCGCCGGTGCGCAGCCACCCGTCAGGGGACAGCGCGGCGGCGGTGGCTTCGGGATCATCGAGGTAGTGCGACATGACGCTGCCTCCTCGGAGCAGGATCTCGCCCGCCTCACCGGCGGGGCGGTCACGGCCCTGCTCGTCGACGATACGCAACTCGAAGCCGGGACGGGGGCGGCCCACGGTGGTGGCCACCGTCTCGGCTGAATCCTCGGGCGAGGTGGCGGCAGCCGTGCCCGCCTCGGTGAGGCCATAACCGGTGACGACGACCTGAAACGGGAGTTCGTCCATGATGCGCCCGATGAGCGCAACGGGGATGTCCGCAGCGCCGGTCACCGCCACCCGCAGCGAGGACAGGTCGAGGTTGGGCCGGTCCGGGTGATCGAGGATCGACTGGTAGAGGGTCGGTGCCCCCGGCAGGACCGTCACCTGTTCGCCGGCGACGCGGGCCAGTGCCCGGCCTGCGTCGAATACGGGCTCGGGCAGCATCATCGCCCCCGCCACCACCGAGGCGAGGATGCCCGCCTTGAGGCCGAACATGTGGAAGTACGGGTTGACCATCAGGTACATGTCGCCGGCCCGCAATCCCGTCATCGCCACCCAATCGGTCGCCACCGTGAGGGTGCGGCCGTGCGTCTGCAGCACCCCCTTGGGCACCCCGGTCGTGCCGGAGGTGAACAGCACGTCGCAGGGATCATCGGTACGTACCGCGGCCGCCCGGCGCTGTGACTCGGCGCGATCATCGTCCGACGCGCCGGC
>JANMIX010000606.1:0-4687 GCA_031376015.1 Acidimicrobiia bacterium
GGGATCGCCGTCGCCGTCCACGTCGCGCACGACCGGGAGGCTGCCGCCCCCGGCGGCCAGCACGGTGGGGACGCTCGAGAAGCGCTGCACGGAGGTGTCGCCCCAGAAGACCTGCAACTGGGCGGTGGCGACGGTCTCGGCCTCGGTCACCAGGTCGAGGCGGCCGTCGCCGTTCAGGTCGACCGGCAGGGCCCGGTGGAAGAAGAACGGATGACCCTGTTGCACGATGGTGTGGCGGATCCATGTGGCACCGCCGGCGGCGGGCACCTGCTCGTACCACTGCAGCGACCCGCACACCTTGGCCGCCACCGCGCAGATGAAGAAGCCACCCGGCACCACCACATCGGTGTGCCCGTCGCCGTTGATGTCGGCGAAGGTCGGGTCGTTGGGGAACAGGATCCCGTCGGCGGCGGTAACCACCGGCGAGGCGCGCCAACCGCCGGCACCGTCGCGCTGGTACACGGTCACGGTGCCGGGCGGGATCGAGGTACCGGCGATGGTGCCGAAGCCCGACACGACCAGTTCGGGGACTCCGGCATCGCCTCCGATCACCTCAGTCGCCTCGGCGAAGGCGGCGCCGGCCACACGATCGACGATCTCGTAGTTCCAGTGAGAATCGACCGCGCTGGGCAGCGGCGCGAGGTCGGCGCGGGCGCCGGGCGCCGCCAGCACCGCCAAGAGCCCGACCATCCCGATCGCGATCAAGCGCTGGGTGCTCCCCGTGTTCCACTCCACGGATCACCGTTTCGACACAAAAGCCGCAAATCCCTGCCTAGCGGGCCTCCGGGAGCAGACAGAGCACCGGCCATTCGGGGGCGCCGGTGAAGCGGGGATCGGACCGACGCGGCGCGAAGGCCGCCTGGACGTCCTCCGCTGCGGGTGTGAGAAAGCCCGCCACGATCACCGGCGCGCTGGACTCGGTGAGGGCGAGCACCGTCCCGGCGAGGGCCACCAGCGCCGACGCCGGGATGTTGGCGAGCACGAGATCGAAGGGGGCGGCCGAGGCGCCGGCGTCGAGGGCTTCGAGCCCGTCGAGCACCTCGACGGCTCCCTCCACCCCGTTGGCGGCGGCGTTGGCGGCGGTGGCCACCCTGGCCGCCGGATCCAGGTCGACCGCCACCACCCGGGCGCCGAGGAGGGCCGCGGCCACCGCCAGCACCCCCGAGCCGCTGCCCAGGTCCAGCACCCGCTTCCCCGGGCCAGCGAAGGCCTCCACCGCCCCCAGGCAACCTCGGGTGGTGGGATGGGTACCGGTCCCGAAGGCTCGCCCCGGGTCGATGCACACGACCACGTCGCTGGCGCGCCGCCACTCGGGCACGGGTAGCCAGGCCGGCTGCAGGATCAGGGCGCTGGTCGGTCCGACCCGCTCGGCCACCGCGTAGGCCCGCCAGGCGTCGAGACCGTCGTCGGCCACGTCCACCCACTGCACCGGCCACGGTCCCTCCGGAGCGCGATCGCTCACCAGCACCACCGTGCCGTCGGGCTGGGGACGTTCCTCGACGGCCTCGGCCCCCGCGGCCCAGAGGGCGTCGGCGGCCAACTCCGCCTCCGCAGCGGGCACGCGCATGTGCGCCGTCATCGGCATGGGCGCGTTCCCGGCCGATTACTCGGCCGCGTCGGCCAGCGCTTCGGCCAGCGCAGGGTGCACCAGCAACGACTCCACGATGTCGGACACCTTGAGGCCGGCGGTGACGGCCAGGGCCACGACGGAGATGAGCTCGGCGGCGTGGCGGCCCACGATGGAACCTCCGAGCACCACCCCGGTGGCCGGATCGGACACGATCTTCACGAACCCGCGGGAGTCGTTGTTGATCAGGGCCTTGGCCGATGCCGAGAAGGGCACCTTGGTGGTGCGCACCTTGCGACCCGCGGCGAACGCATCGGCTTCGGCCAGGCCGACATCGGCGATCTCGGGTTCGGTGAAGATGGCCGAGGCCGCCTTCTCGTAGTCGAGATGGCGGTGCGGTGCGGCGTGCAGGCCCATCACGTGCTCGGCGATCTTGCGGCCCTGCATCGACGCCACCGACGACAGCGGGAGCTTCCCCGACAGGTCACCGGCGGCATAGATGTGCGGGTGCGTCGACTGGCAGTTGTGGTTCACCTTCACGTAGCCGCCGTCGAGCTCGACCCCGATTGCCTCCAGGCCCAGACCTTCGCTGTTGGGGATGGAGCCGATGGCCAGCAGCACGTGCGAACCCGGCGCCTTGCGGCCGTCATCGCAGTGCACGACCACGCCGCCGTCCTCGGAACGGTCGAGCTCGATGGCCCGGGCGCCCTTGAGGAGGCGCACGCCGCGGCGCAGGAACTCGTCCTCCAGGGCCGCGGCCACCTCGGGATCCTTGGACGGGAGCACCTGCTGGCGCGAGACGATGAGGGTCACCTCGGCGCCAAAGGAGGAGAACATGTGCACGAACTCCACGCCGGTGACCCCTGAGCCGACCACGACCAGGTGCGAGGGGAGTTCCTTGGGTGGGTACGCATCGCGCGTGGTGAGCACCCGGTCGCCGTCCACGGGGGCCCAGTCGGGGATCCGGGGGCGGCTGCCGGTGCTGAGCACGATGGCATCGGCATGCAGTGTCTCGGTGCCATCGGGGCCCTCGACCACCACCTCATGCGGGCCCGCCAGCCGGCCGGTGCCCTTCATGATCCGCACGCCCTGGCTGTCGAGCAGCGAGGACACCTGACCCTGCAGCTTTCCCGTGATGGCCTCGATGCGGTGCCGGAGGCTGCCCAGGTCGATCTCGGGAGCCGACTCGACCAGGCCCATCCCCCCGATGCGACGCTGGAACGACACGGCACCGCCGGTGGCGATCATGGCCTTGGACGGGATGCAGTCCCACAGGTGGGCAGCGCCCCCCACAATGTCTCGCTCCACCAGGGTGACCTCGGCGCCGAGACGAGCAGCGTGGGTGGCGGCGGTGTTGCCCGCAGGACCACCTCCGAGGATGACGAGACGCAGGGCCATGCCGAGAGGCTACGCAACCGTGGCCTGCCGCCCCGGACGTGAGCAGCTAGGCCGCCAGGCCCTACGCTCGCACCGTGGACAACGTGTCGGAATGGCGCGAGCGCGCCTCGAAAGAGTTGAAGGGCGCCGATCCTTCGATCCTAAAGCGCCGCCTACCGGAAGGCATCGTGGTCAAGCCGCTCTACACCGCGGCCGACCTCGAGGGTGCCGAGTCATTGGGGAGCACCCCCGGCGAGGCGCCCTTCGTGCGCGGTGTGCGGGCCACCATGTACGCCAACCGGCCCTGGACGATCCGTCAGTACGCCGGGTTCTCGACCGCCGAGGAGTCCAACGCCTTCTACCGGCGCAACCTCGACGCAGGGCAGATGGGGCTGTCGGTGGCCTTCGACCTGGCCACCCATCGGGGCTACGACTCGGACCATCCCCGCGTGGTGGGCGATGTCGGCAAGGCAGGCGTGGCCATCGATTCGGTGGAGGACATGAAGATCCTCTTCGACGGGATCCCCCTCGACAAGATGTCGGTGTCGATGACCATGAACGGGGCGGTGCTGCCGGTGCTGGCCGCCTACATCGTGGCCGCCGAAGAGCAGGGCGTCAGCCAGGACGAGCTGGCCGGGACCATCCAGAACGACATCCTCAAGGAGTTCATGGTCCGCAACACCTACATCTACCCGCCGGAGCCCTCGATGCGGATCGTGGCCGACATCATCGAACACACCGCCCGGCACATGCCGAAGTTCAACTCGATCTCCATCTCCGGCTACCACATGCAGGAAGCGGGGGCCACGGCCGAACAGGAACTGGCCTTCACCATCGCCGACGGGCTCGAGTACGTCCGCTACGCGCTGGCTCGGGGCCTCGACATCGACGAATTCGCCGGCCGGCTCAGCTTCTTCTTCGCCATCGGCATGAACTTCTTCACCGAGATCGCCAAACTGCGGGCCGCCCGCCTGCTGTGGCACCGCGTGATGTCCCAGTTCGAGCCCAAGAACCCCGGCTCGCTGATGTTGCGGACCCACTGCCAGACCTCGGGCGTGTCGCTGACCGCGCAGGATCCGTACAACAACGTGGTCCGCACGGCGGTGGAGGCCATGGCGGCGGTGCTGGGCGGCACCCAGAGCCTGCACACGAACTCCTTCGACGAGGCCCTGGGCCTGCCGACCGACTTCAGCGCCCGCATCGCTCGCAACACCCAGCTCATCGTGGCCGAGGAGACCGGCATCCCCGCGGTGGTCGACCCCCTCGGCGGCTCCTACTTCGTGGAGGCCCTGACCCAGCAGCTGGCCGACGCTGCCTGGACGCTCATGGAGGAGGTCGAATCCCTCGGCGGCATGACCAAGGCGGTGGCATCGGGGATGCCCAAGCTGCGCATCGAGGAATCGGCCGCTCGGCGCCAGGCCGCCATCGACCGCGGCGAGCAGGTCATCGTGGGCGTGAACAAGTACCAGCCGGCGGAGCCCGAGATGGTCGACGTGCTCGACATCGACAACTCCAAGGTCCGCGAGCAGCAGATCGCCCGCCTGCACCACATCCGCGAGACCCGAGACAGCGCCGCGTGCGACGCGGCGCTGGCCGCCCTCGAGACCGCCGCCCGCGGCGAGGGCAACCTGCTGGCCGCGTGCGTGGAGGCCGCCCGGGCCCGAGCGACCGTCGGCGAGATGAGCGACGCCATGGAGAAGGTGTTCGGACGCCACCGGGCGGAGATCCGTTCGATCTCGGGCG
>JANMIX010000620.1:0-7559 GCA_031376015.1 Acidimicrobiia bacterium
CCGGCGGGTCGAGATGCTCGGCCACCGTGCGGTACAACGTCGTCGCCCGTCGTTCTTCCATGCCCTCGAACTGCGGCAGGAAGTACCCGTAGAACACTTCGAAGACGACCCGCGATTCGGTGACACCGTCCGCGGCGCGGCGCGCCGCATACTTCGCGGCGTCGATGTAGACCGCGGGTCCGAGGTTGGTCAGGTGGCGCAAGGGCAGCAGTTTTGCGACCACTCCACCGGGGCCGGTGAGCAACCGTCGGTACGCCTCTTCGCTCGGCGCGCCCACTTCGATGAAGGCGAAGCGGCGCATGAGCGCGTACGACATCTCGAAGAGCAGGTTCTTGTCGAACACGTTCATGGTGGCCAGGATCCGCCAGCGTGGCGGCACCCGGATGACGTCACAGTCCGTGGGTGGATCCACGCCGTAGGGCACCAGCGCCAGCGGCTTGGGCTGCCCGGCCCGCTTGAACGGCAGCACGACCGCCTGGCCGGACAGCACCGTGAACAGCTGCCCGAAGGCGCGGTCGAAATTGGAGCGGTTGAGTTCGTCGATGACCAGCCACTGCCCGCTCTCGATCGCCTCGACGAAAAGGCCGGCACGGAAGATGAACCCTTCGGCGGTGGGCTGCAACCCGCCGATCGTCTCGAAGGTGGTCCACTCGGTGGTGGCGGTGGTGGGCAGGTAGCCGGTGCACAGCAGCGCCTGCTGGCCGACCTCGGCCGCCAGGTAGGCAAGGGTGGTCTTCCCGGTGCCCGGCGGGCCTGTGAGGATCACGTGCTTGCCGGCGTCGACAGCCGCCACCAACTGGTCGAGCACGTTGGCGGGGTACATCATGCCGATCTCCTCCGCCGCCGAGCGCAGTGCGGCGGAACTGAAGTCGGTCATCGGACGCCGTGGCGCAGTGCAGGGTGGGGGAGCAGCGTCACCTGTGTGTCGCGGCGCTGTTCCATCAGCTCCACGAAGCGTTGATAGGGCTCCGCGCCCACCAGTTCGACGATCTCGTCGCGCATGCTCAGATACACCGCGTCGGGCCCGACGAAGGCGTCGGAGGAATCGGTGCACCACCAGTGGAACTCGTGCCCACCGGGCCCCCAGTCACGTCGCTTCCACTCCCGGAGGGTGGAGGTCATGTGGCCGTAGTTGTCGGTCTCGTCGATCCGGCGCAGGGGGAGTTGCCAGCACACTTCGGGCTTCCAATCCAAGGGTCGCTCACCGGCTACCAGGGCGGCACGGTGCAGGGCACAGCCGGCGCCTCCCTCGAAGTCGGGGCGGTTCAGGAAGATGCAGGCATCGTCGACGAGGCGGGTGACCGTGTCGCCGGCCTTGTCGACGTGGATCGGCCCACCGCGCTTGCGAGACACCTTGCGGAACTGCCACTGCTCCTCGGTGAGGCGTTTGGCCACGCGCTCGATGTGGGCTCGGTCGTCGTCGTCGACGAAGTGGGCCCCATACGAACAGCACCCATGCTGCAACTCGGGGGTGGGCTCGGTGAGCACGCCTGAGCAACCCTCACCGAAGATGCAACGCCAGGACGACGCCAGAAAGGTGACGTCGAACACCCAGGTGCGGTCCTCCTCCTCGTCCTCGAAGCTGATCCATTCGTGGAGGTCAAGGGGCAGGGAGGTCACCGGCGCATGGTACGCGGTGTCCGCGCCCGTCGGGCATCCTTGCTCCGTGACCGTGCCCGCCGAGTTGCTCGCCGATCTGTGTGCCGCGCTCGATCCGGCGCGCGTGCACCGCGAGCCGACCGAGATCGCGCTCTACGCCCGCGACGCTTCGTTGACCCGGGCGGGCGGTCCCGTGGCGGTCTGCTTCCCTGTCGACACTGCCGAGGTGGCGGCCTGTGTGCGGGTGGCGCGGAGCCACCGGTGCGCGTTTGTGGCCCGCGGTGCCGGCACGGGCCTTGCCGGCGGCGCGGTACCGGTCGAGGGTGCGGTCGTCATCGTGCTCACCAAGATGGACCGCATCCGCAGCATCGACGTCGCCCGGTGCGTCGCCTGGGTGGAGCCGGGTGTGCTGAACCTCGACCTGAATCGCGCCGTGGCCCCCCACGGGCTGCGCTTCGCCCCTGACCCCAGCAGCCAGCAGGCCTGCTCCATCGGGGGCAACGTGGCCAACAACTCCGGTGGCCCGCACTGCCTCGCCGAAGGTGTCACCTCCGCCCACGTGCTGGCCATGGAGGTGGTCCTGCCCACCGGCGAGGTCACCGTCCTGGGCGGGCTCGACCCCGACCCGGCGGGGTTCGATCTGCGGGGATCGTTCGTGGGCAGCGAGGGCACCCTGGGGATCGCGACGGCGGTGGCAGTACGGCTGCTGCCCCTTCCCCCCTGCGTGCGCACCGTGCTCGCCACCTTCGGCGACGTGGCCTCGGCCGCCAACGCGGTGTCGGCCGTGATCGCCGAGGGCCTCGTCCCGGCCGCGTTGGAGATGCTGGCCGGGCCCATGATCGGCGCGGTGGAGGATTTCGTGCACGCCGGGTTTCCCCGTGAAGCGGGTGCGGTGTTGCTGGCCGAGGTCGACGGGATGCCGGCGGCCACCGCCGAGGCCGTCGAGGTCCTCCTACGGGTGTGCGGCGAGCACGGCGCGTCGTCGGTCACCGTCGCCACCACCGAGGAGCAGCGTGCCCTGTGGTGGAAAGGGCGGAAGTCGGCGTTCGGGGCGGTGGCGCGTATCGCCCCGAACTACTACCTGCACGACACCGTGGTTCCCCGATCCAAGCTGGCCGGCGTGCTCGAACAAGTCGACGCGATCGCGGCGGCGCACGGGCTGCAGGTGCTGCACGTGTTCCACGCCGGCGACGGCAACCTTCACCCGCTGCTGGTGTTCGACGCCCGCACGCCCGGGGTCCTCGAACGCGTGCACGCGGCCGGTGACGAGATCGTGGCCGTGTCGCTGGCCGCCGGTGGTGTGCTGTCGGGCGAGCATGGCATCGGGCTCGAGAAACGCAACCACATGGCCTCGATGTTCAGCCCCACCGACCTCGACGCCCAGGCCCGACTGCGCGACGCCTTCGACCCCGACGGCCTCGCCAACCCCACCAAGATCCTCCCCGCCGGGTCGCGTTGCGGCGACCTGCAGCAGGTGCCCCCGGGGGTCTGGGTGTGAACCGCACGCTCGAGGACTTCGCCCACGCGGTGGGACCCGAGGGGCCGGTCACCGTTGTCGGTGGCCGAACCCGATGGGAGGTGGGGGGACCGTTGCAACCTGGAGTGCGCGAGGTACGCGCCCCGAGCGGGGTGGTCACCCATGAACCGTCGGAGATGACGGTACGGGCCGGGGCTGGCACCACCGTGGCCGACCTGCACGCGGTCCTGGGTGCCGTGGGGCAGACGACGATCCTGCCTGAGCAGGCTGGTTCCACCATCGGTGGCGTGCTGGCGGTCGGCCACAGCGGCATCGAGCGGCTGGGCTGGGGTCCGGTACGCGACGCCGTGCTCGAGGTTCGCCTCGTCAACGCGGACGGCGAACTGGTCAAGGGCGGTGGACCGACCGTGAAGAACGTGTCGGGCTACGACCTGCCCCGTCTCTTCGTCGGGTCCCTGGGCCTCCTGGGCCTGCTGGGCGAGGTGGTCCTTCGCACCCGGCCCCTGCCCCGATGCCGCCGCTGGTACCACGCCCCCGGCGCCCGGCCCGCCTCGCTCCGGGCGGCGCTGTACCGGCCGCTCAGCCTGCTGTGGGACGGCACCGACTGCTGGGTGCAACTGGAGGGCCATCCCGACGATGTCGAGGCCCAGGTGGCGACGGCCGGCGCCGTGCTCGTGCCGGTGCCGGGACCGCCGCCGTTGCCGCCGCAGAGGTGGTCGATCGATCCGGCGTCGGTGGAGGCGGCACTCACCGGCCCGCCCGAAGGAGAGGTATGCGTGGCCGAGTACGGGGTCGGTGTCCTTCACCGGCATCAGGCGCCGCCGCCGGTCGTGCCCGACCCCGCGGTGGGCCGGCTCCATCAGCGCCTGCGGGCGGCCTTCGACCCCACCGGGCGGTTCTCGCCGGGCCGGTCGGTGCTGCCATGAGGGGGCCGCTCTCACTCGACGACGACGAACTGTCGTCGTGCGTGTCCTGTGGGTTGTGCCTGCCTCACTGCCCGACGTTCCGGGTCACCGGAGAGGAGGTTGCCTCGCCGCGGGGGCGTATCGCCCTCATGCGCCGGGTGGAGCGGGAGGGGGCACCCGTCGACGCCGCCTTCGTGGCGGCCATGGACGCCTGCGTCCAGTGCCGGGGCTGTGAGACGGCGTGCCCGTCCGCCGTGCCGTTCGGCCGGCTCATGGAGGCCACCCGGGCCTCGCTCGCACCCCGCCGGGGACCATGGCTGCGCATGGCGCTGCGGGCGCTGTCCTGGCCCCGGTTGGTGCGCGCCGGTTCCAGCGCCGCGGCCCTCGCCCAGCGCGCCCACCTCGTGCCCGCCCGCTTCGGGCTCCCCGCTCACCTGGTGGTGCGCCGTCAACCGCTGCGCCCCACCGGCACCGACGGGTGGCTCTTCACCGGCTGTGTCATGGATGCCTGGCAACGGCCGGTGCATGCCGCCGTGCTGGAGGTGGCCCGGGCGGCGGGTCGGGGCCTGCGCCTGCCCGAGCCGGTGCGCGGGGCGGGATGCTGCGGCGCGCTCAGCGTGCATGCCGGCTTCGTCGACGATGCGCGCGTCGCCGCCCAGGCGGTACTGCGCTCGATGCCCGGTGACGGGCCCGTGGTGGTCGACTCCGCCGGCTGCGGCGCCGCCCTGAAGGACTACGGGCACCTGCTCGGCACCGAGGAGGGAGCCAGGTTCGCGGCCAGGGTCCTCGACGTGCACGAATGGTTGGCCTCCTTCCTGGGGGACCTTCCCCCTGCCCGCCGCCCCGCGGCGGGGGGACTCCCCGTGGCGCTGCAGGACCCCTGCCACCTTCGCCACGTGCAGCGCAGCCACGCCGCGGTGCGCACCGTGCTGGCGCCGTATGTGTCGGCGTTGGTGGAGTTGGACGATGAGGGTCTCTGCTGCGGCGCCGGGGGTGCGTACTCATTGCTGCAGCCGGAATTGTCCGGTGACATCCGACGGCGCAAGCTCGACGCGCTGGCCCGCAGCGGCGCCGCCGTGGTGGCCTCGGCGAACCCGGGGTGCGCGGTGCACCTGGCCAACGCCGGTGTGCGAGTCCACCACCCGGTGGAGCTCATCGCCGAAGCTGTGCGGCATGGCTGACATCGACGACCTGCGAAGCCGGCTCGAAGGGATCGCCGAGGAGCTCGCCGACCTCGCCATCTCGCTGCTGCGCACGGCGGTGGAGGAGGGGGCGGCGACCCGACCCGAACTCGAACGGCGAGTGACCCGCGCCCGCAATGCCGTCGAGAAGGCCGTGCATCTGCTCGAATGACGAGCGCCGGGCCCGGGCGACCCGACGCCGGGCGCCCCGGCCGCCGGCAATGACTATCCGGTCCCCTCAGTCCAGCGAGGGTAGCGAGTTCAGCGCCTCGATCAACAGGTTGAGCCGGCCGGCCTGGAACCCGTCGTAGGCCAGTCGGAGGCGGGCCAGGTCGAGGCCGTCGTCGTCGGAGCGCTCCGCCGCGCTGGGCTCGGCGCGATGCACCGATCCGTCGCGGGCGAGCGAACCGAACCTGCTCTCGAGCTCGGCCAGTTCCCCGTCAGTCGGGGCGTGGCGCATCCGCACGATGAGCTCGCGGCCCAACCAACGGATGGAGTGGAAATTCCGCCGGAAGCGGACCAGGTGCGCTACGGCCAGGTCGACGTCGTCGGTGAGGGTGAACAGGTCGAGGTCGGCTTCGTCCACGAGGCGGTGCGGCAGCACGTGCTCGACCAGGAAGCGGACGAGACCCTTCCAGTACGACCCGCCGGGCTCGTCGAGCAGCACGATCGGGGCGGGCTGCGCCTTCCCGGTCTGGATGAGGGTGAGCAACTCGAAGGTCTCGTCCAGCGTCCCGAATCCGCCGGGGAGCGAAACGAACCCGCTCGACTCCTTCATCAGCATGAGCTTGCGGGTGAAGAAGTACTTCATCTCCACCAGCTTCTCGTCGCCGAGGATGAACTCGTTCGCACCTTGCTCGTGCGGCAGGCGGATGTTCACCCCGAAGGACCACTTCCGCCCCGCACCTTCCAACCCGGCCGCCATGATGCCCGGACCGGCGCCGGTGACGACCATCCACTCCGCCGCCGCCATCCGCTCCGCCAGCAAGCGGGCCTGGGCATAGTTCGGATCGTGCGGCGCGGTGCGGGCCGATCCGAAGATGGTCACCTTCGGCACGTTCCGGTAGGGCGCGAAGGCCCGGAAGGCCTCGCGCATCTCCTGCAGGGCGGCGGAGGTGATCTTGAGGTCGAGCCGGTCGGCCTTGTCGCCCAGCAGCCCCGCGGCGCTCACCAGAATGTCGGCCAACACATCGCGATCGCGGGTGGGATGCAGATGGTCGAGCACCGCCCGCAACTTCTCGTCGAGGGCGGTGTCGCCGGTGCGCAGCCGGCGCGGGACACGGGGCGGGGCGAGATCGGGGTCCTCGTTCATGCGGTCTCACCTTGGCACGTCGTGGAGGGACGGAGTTGTCTACGGTGCGGCGATGGCCGTCACCTGCCGCATGTGCGGCACCGTCGAGGAAGAGGGCGAACTGCCCAGCGGGTGGTCCTTGGTGACCGATGAGAGAGGGGTGGGTCTGCTGTGCTCGGAGTGCACCCGGACCAACCTGCGCTCCATCGAAGCGAAGCTGCCCGAGGAGTGGTGGGAGTAGCGGACCAGACTCAGACGCCGGCCGCCACCCGACCGTAGAGGGTGGTGCGCTGCTCGAGCCGGCGGCCGAGTGGTTCCACCAGAGCCCGGAACCCGACCTCGTCCATCAACTGGCCGTGGCTGGCGCCTGCCGCCCGGGAGATGTTCTCGTTCATCAGAGTGCCGCCCAGGTCGTTCACCCCGGCGCTCAAGAGCTGGCGGGCACCCTCGGCACCGAGCTTGACCCACGACGCTTGCACGTTGTCGATCAGACCCCGGTAGGCGATGCGGGCGACGGCGTGCACTAGGACCACTTCGCGCCAGGTCGGGCCTCGCCGGGCCTTGCGCTGCAGGTAGATCGGGGCGGCCATATGGACGAAGGGAAGGCCGACGAACTCGGTGAACCCGCCGGTGCGGCGCTGCACCTCCCGGGTGCGCACGAGGTGGGTTGCCCACGACCGCGGGTGCTCGATGGATCCGAACATCATGGTGATGTTGGAGTTGAGCCCGACCGAGTGCGCCACCTCATGGCACTCCAACCACTCGTCGGTGTTGATCTTGTCGGGGCAGAGCAGGGCTCTGACATCGTCATCGAGGATCTCGGCTGCCGTGCCGGGAAGGGTCCGCAGACCGGCGTCCCGCAAGCGGGTCAGGTAACGGTCGAGCGGCTCACCGAGGCGTTTGGCGCCCTCGGTGACCTCCAAGGCGGTGAAGCCGTGGATGTGGATGTCGGGGGCCACGTCGTGCACCGCGCGCGCCACGTCGATGTAGTAGTCGCCGTCGAAGTCGGGGTGGATGCCGCCCTGCAAGCACACCTCGGTGGCGCCCATCGCCCACGCCTCGCGCACGCGGCCCGCGATGTCGTCGAGCGTCAACAGGTAGGGCGT
>JANMIX010000690.1:0-8796 GCA_031376015.1 Acidimicrobiia bacterium
GAACTGGCCTACTTCGGTGGGCACACCTACCGAGAGGTCGCCCAGATGCTGTCCCAACCCGAAGGCACCGTGAAGAGCCGCATTCGAAGCGGCTTGCGTCGCCTGCGCGACGAACTGGTGACGGCCGGCGTGGCCGGCAACCCGATTCCAGGAGTGGAGTTTTGAGCGAGCGTCCGCATTCCGAACTGCAGGATCTGCTCGGCGTCTGGGCCCTCGACGCCATCGATGCCGATGAGCGACGCGAGCTCGAAGCACACCTCTTGAGCTGTGCGCGCTGCCGTGCCGAAGCCACCGAACTACAAGAGGTTGCCGGAGGCCTCTCCGGCGGCGCTGCCCCCGCCCCTGCGGGCGTCTGGGCCCGTATCGCCGCCGAGTTGGATTCGGCCGAGACGCCCCCACCGATGCGCCTCGTTGCCGCACCCCTCGCCGGATCCGCCGCACAGCCCGCCACCGGCCCCGCCCCGGGCCCGATCACCGAGGATCCCGCACAGCCGCTCGCTCAAGTCGTGGACCTCCGCGCCGGTCGGGCCAGCCGTGGCGGTGTGCTGGGTGTGGCCGCAGCGGTGGCGCTCATCGCCGGCGTGCTCGGCCTCGGCATCGGCCGTGGTCTGACCGACAACAACCCGCCGACGCAATCGGCCGCATCGCTGGATCAACTGGCCCACCACGCCCTCGACGACAGCGACGCCCGGCTGGCCCAGCTGCGCACCCCGGGCGGAAGTGTGCTGGCCGTTGCGGTCGTTCGTGCCAACGGCCAGGGCTTCCTCATCGGGAACAACCTGCCCGCACTCAACGGAAGGCTCTACCAGCTGTGGGGTGCCACCGGCGATGGCACGGTCATCTCCCTCGGGGTCCTCGATCATCCCGGTGTGGCCAGCTTCAGCGCCGACGGCCATGTGAAGACCTTGATGCTCACCGCCGAGACCGTGCCGGTTGCCCGTTCGAGCCAGCAGGCGGTTGTCATCGGCGATCTCGCCTGACCGCACAGGCTGCCACCCACCCTGAGGTCGTCACTCGGGGAGCAACGCTGCGGACGGCGCTGGCTCGGGGAGGGCTGTGCTCACTACCGTCCTGTCCGTCATGAGTCGCTCCCTCCTCACCCGCGCCGGCGATGCGTTGCTCGACGAGCGCCGCCAGCTCACCCTCGACGAGCTCCGCGAGCTGGCCTCGCTCACCGATGACGAGGTGCCGGCCTTGGCCGCGCTGGCCCACCAGGTGCGCCTGGCCTGGTGCGGCCCGGAGGTGGAGGTGGAGGGCATCCTGTCGGCCAAGACGGGCGGCTGCCCGGAGGACTGCCACTTCTGCTCGCAGTCGGCAAAGTTCGATTCGCCGGTGAAAGCCACCCCGTTCCTGGATGCCCAGGAGATCCTGGCCGCCGCCGAGGAGACCAAGGCGCTCGGCGCCAGCGAGTTCTGCATCGTCCTGGCGGTGCGGGGCCCCAACGCGTTGGTGATGGAACAACTCGAGCGCATCGCACCCCTGGTGCAGGAGCGCACGGGTCTCAACGTCGCCGTGTCCGCCGGCATCCTCACCGAGAACCAGGCGGCACGGCTCGCCGCGGTGGGCGTGCACCGCTACAACCACAACCTGGAGACGGCCCGCTCGTTCTTCCCCCAGGTGGTCACCACCCACACCTGGGACGAGCGCGCCGCCACCTGCGAGCTGGTCCGTCGCCACGGGATGGAGCTGTGCTGCGGCGTGCTGCTGGGCATGGGCGAGAGCGACGAACAGCGCATCGAGCTCATCGGCCAACTCCGCGAGGTTGAGCCCGCCGAGGTGCCCATCAACTTCTTGAACCCTCGCCCGGGCACGCCCTTCGCCGACCTGGCGCTGGTGGCGCCGCTGCAGGCCATCCGCTGGATTGCCCTGTTCCGGCTGGGCCTGCCGTCGGTGATCCTGCGCTACGCCGGCGGCCGCGAGGTCACCCTGCGGGAGCTGCAGTCGCTCGGCATGACCGCCGGGATCAATGCCCTCATCGTGGGCAACTACCTCACCACGCTCGGCCGCACACCCGACGCGGATCTGCAGATGCTCGAGGATCTGAAGATGCCCATCGGGGTGCTGTCCAAGGTCCTCTGAGCATGCCCTACTGCGTCGGGTGTGGTCAGGAAACCGACGCGTGTGACGGCACCTGCCGGCGGGCACTCGACCCGCCCCGGTTCTGCCCCACGTGTGGGCGACGCATGACCGTGCTGGTGACGCCCACCCGGTCCGAGCCGCGCTGCCGTGACCACGGCGCCTACCTCGACCCGGCCCGCTGAGTGGACGTCCGTCGCCTCAGCCTGTTCCTGGCCGTCGTCGACCACGGCACCTTCACCAAGGCCGCGGCAGCCTCCTTTGTCTCCCAACCGGGTCTGTCCCAGGCGGTGCGCGAGCTCGAGCGTGAACTGGGCACCACCCTGTTCGATCGCAGTGGCCGGAGGGTGTCGCTCACCGCGGCGGGCGAGGCGTTGGTGCCCCATGCCCGAGCCGCCCTACGCGAGATCGACGGCGCCGTCGATGCGGTCGCCGCCGTGGCGGGCCGGCGCACGGGCCGCGTGCAACTGGCGGCCCTGCCCACCCTGGCCGCCGATCCGGTGGCGCGCCTCGTGGGCGACTTCCGGCGCGCCTACCCCGGCATCCGGGTGGAGTTGGCCGCGCCCGACGATCCGATCGAACTGCTGTCGATGGTGCGCACCGGGGTCGTGGAGCTGGGCATCGGCGACACCCCCCTCGACGCGGCCGGGCTCTCGGTGGACGTGCTGGGCGAACAGGAACTCCTGGCCGTGCTCCCGCCGGGCTCCCCGGGGTCCTCGCGCCCGGACGGGCGCATGACCCTGCGCGACCTGGCGCAGGTCCCGATGGTGGTCACCACACGGGGCACCTCCAGTCGCGGTCTGCTGGAAGGCGCCTTCCGCTCCGAGGGTCTCGAGTTGGTGGTGGCGGTGGAGTCCGCCCAGCGGGAAGCCCTGCTGCCGCTGGTGCTGGCCGGTGCGGGACCGGCGCTGCTGCCCGCGCCCGTGGCCGAGACAGCCCGGCTGCTGGGAGCGACGGTGTGCCCGACAGAACCGACCATCCGCCGGCAGGTCGCCATGTTCCACCGCCGCGATGCGCTGTCCCCGGCGGGCGAGGCCTTCCGTGAACTGGCCCTGGGGCCGCCGCCCTGACCGTGATCGGTTGGGGGACCGCCGGTATCAGTGGGTGGCGAGGAACCAGATGGAGAAGCCGACCAGCACGAGACCGAAGCCCTTGCGGGTGGTGCCGGCAGGCACATGGTTGGCGATGTAGGCACCCACCTGGCTGCCCGGCAGTACGCCGATGCCGAACAGCAACGCCACCGGCCAGTCGATGTGGCCCAGCCAGGCGTGCATCAGCAGCGTCGGGACGATGAGGATGCCGACGGCCACCATGCTGGTGCCGGCGGCGACCGTTGCGGGAAGGCCCAACACCAGCACGAAGAGCGGCACCAACAGGAACCCTCCACCGTTGGCCAGCAGGCCGGTCAGGAAACCCACCACGAAGGCGGCGCCCACGACGAAGCCGGCCTTCTCGAGGCGGGCGGCACCGCGAGCGGCGGCCCCGGTCGAATCGGGGAGCAGGAGGCGGCCGCCCAACACCAGCAGCAGCACGGCCGAGAGGGCGATGAGTTGGCCGCCGGGCAGGTGGGCGGAGGCCAGCGCCCCGATGACCGTGCCGGGCAGACCGCCGGCCACGGTGCGCTTGGCGGTGCGCAGGTCGAGCATGCCGTTGCGTAGGTAGCGGCGTGCGCCGGCGAGAGAGGCGGGGAGCATGGCGGGTAGGGGTGATGCCACGGCCAGGGCACCGGGAACCCCCATCAGCACCAGGATCGGGGTGGCGAAGGCCGACCCGCCGGCGCCGAATAGCCCGAAGACCACACCGATCACGGCACCGGCGGCGATCAGGAGGGGGCTGGGCACACCCTCAGGATGGACGGCCGCCAATCAAAAGTCTATGAGATAGATTGTCATGTGAAGATAGGTACAAGTTATGGAAGGCGGATCTCGCGGATGGGGAACTGGCTGCCGGTCGGCGTCAGGAACCGACGCCGGTGGGGATGCGCGGGTTGGTGGCGGCCGCCCGACCGTTGAGGGCCGGGTCGCCGCTGAGGGCCCGGGACACCGAGACCCCGGTGGCGGCGGCCACCAGGCCCAGGCCGGTCCAGGCGATCCACGGTTGCGCCAGGTCGGTTCCTGCGAAGGCGGCGTGCAACGCCGTGGCCCAGCAGGCCCCGTAGGAGAGCAGGTAGATCTTTCGCCAGAGCCCGCGGGGCAGACGGTCACGAAGCAGGGCGGTGACCTCGACCATCACCAGCAGCCACAGTCCCAGAGCCCCGTAGGCGATGGCCGACGGGTTCCAACCGGCCTGGAAGGGTAAGGCCACGTCGGTCAGCGACAGCTTCGACTGGGTATCGGCGATGGCCGCCACGATGTGCAGGGCAAGGGCGCCGAGACCCAGACCGGCGAGGAACGGGTGGACATCGTGCAGCCAGCGCTTCAGGCGGGGATTGGCCACCAGGCGGCCGGATACCAGCGTCCCCCACAGCAACGTCAGGGTCAGCAGAATCCACGCCATCAGGCCCGCGGCGCGCGCCAGGTACCACCATGCGGTGTCGTTCACCCCGTCAGCTTCCCCGGGTGGTCGTCTGCGCGACGCCGGAACCGCCCAGGCTGAACGAGCTCGTGAAGCCGGGATCGGCCGGCTGCGGCGCGAGGCGCGAGGTCGAGCTGCCCGGCACCGCGGTGGCCCCGGCGGTCCCGGTGGTGTTGGAGGACGTATCGGCGATCCCGGTGGTGCTGGCGACCGGGGCGGCCGCCGGCGTGGTCTGGCTGGATGCCCTGACGGCGGCGCCGGCGGTGATCCCAGCGAAGGCGGCCACCGAGGCGCTGATGCGGGCAGTGCGTGCCTTCTTGCGGGCTCGTTCGGCGTTCATGGATGCAGCATGGGCGCCCGGGCTGTGAAGGCTCTCCGGGGATGCTGAGGGAATGCTGAGAATCCCGCTGAGGAAACCAATTCCGCGAATGTGGCGATCCGCGGTCAGCAGCCGGGCTCGCGCCGGTAGGGTCGATGCCGTGTTGGGGTACTGCGACGTCCGTGACATGACCGAGCGGCTGGCCGCCCCGCTGTCGCCCGAGGACCAGACGGTGCAGTCGATGCCGGATGTGAGCCCCACCAAGTGGCACCGGGCCCATGTCACCTGGTTCTTCGAGACCTTCCTGCTCGGCCCCAACGACGCGGGCTACAAGGTCTTCCACGAGCAATTCGGCTATCTGTTCAACTCCTATTACGAGGCGGTGGGCGCTCGGCATCCGCGCCCCCAGCGTGGGCTGATCACCCGTCCCGGCGCCGCAGAGATCGGCGAGTACCGCGCCCACGTCGACTCGGCCATGACCGCGCTCATCGAGCGCGGTGGCGATGCCTCGCTGCAGGAACTGCTGGAGTTGGGTCTGCACCACGAGCAGCAGCATCAGGAATTGCTGGTGATGGACGCCAAGCACGTGCTGTCGCTGAACCCCTTGTTGCCCGCCTACGGCGACCTGCCCTGGCCGGTGACGAGGGCACAGGACGCGCTCGACGGCAGCGGTTGGGTCGGCAATGACGGCGGCATCGTGGCCACGGGTCACCAGGGCGACGGGTTCGCCTTCGACAACGAGACCCCGCGCCATGACGTGCTGCTGGCCCCCTTCGAGGTGGCTGCCGACCTGGTGACCAATGGCGACTGGGCGGCCTTCATCGACGACGGTGGCTACCGGCGCCCTGAGTTGTGGATGTCCGATGGCTGGTATGTGGTGCAAGGCCAGGGATGGGACGCGCCGCTGTACTGGTACCCGACCGAAGACGGATGGCGGCAGTTCACCCTGCAGGGAAGCCGGCCGGTGGATCCCGCCGGCGCGGTGTCGCACGTGAGTTGGTACGAAGCCGATGCCTACGCCCGATGGGCTGGGGCGCGGCTGCCGCTGGAGGCCGAATGGGAGGCGGTGGCGCCCCTGGCCGACGACCCGCAGGCGGTGCGCGGCGGCTGGTACGGCCAGGTCTGGCAGTGGACGGCCAGCCCGTATGTCTCCTATCCGGGGTTCGTGCCCGCCGCCGGTGCGGTGGGTGAGTACAACGGCAAATTCATGGTGAACCAGCAGACCTTGCGAGGCTCGGCGCTGGCCACGCCGCCGGGGCACGCCCGACGCACGTACCGCAACTTCTTCCCGCCGCAGAGCCGGTGGGCCTTCACGGGCCTGCGTCTGGCGCGCTGAGTCTGCGCGCTGAGTCCGGCGCGGAGCCGGGCGGCGCGATGCGGTCCGACCTCCACTACGGTCGCCGCCGTGAGATTCACATCGGTCGACGATCTGCTGGCCGCTGGCGAGGTCGACCTCGGCGTGTCTTCGTGGTTCCCCATCACCCAGGACCGGGTGAACGGCTTCGCCGATGCCACCGATGACCATCAGTGGATCCACACCGACGTGGCCCGGGCCACCGCCGAGGGGCCCTTCGGGGGGCCGGTGGCGCATGGGTATCTCACCCTGGCGCTGGCGGCGCCGATCCTCTTCGAGATCTTCCAGGTCGAGGGCGTGAGCGCCGCCATCAACTACGGCCTCAACAAGGTCCGCTTCAGCGCCCCGGTGCCGGTGGGCGCCGAACTGCGGGCCGCCGGCCGTCTGCTCGCCGCCCGCAAGAAGGCGGGCATCGTGGAGTGCACCATCAAGCTCACCTACGAACTCGCCAGTGGCGGCAAGTCGCCCTGCACCGCCGAACTCGTGATCCTGGTGACGCCATGACCGCGGCGACACCGGCGGGCCTCCCGACCCCCGACCCCTTCGCCCCGGCCCGCCTCGGCCCGATGAGCGTGCGCAACCGCATCCTCAAAGCCGCCACCTTCGAGGGCATGACCCCCGATCACGTGGTGAGCGACCCGCTCATCGCGTTCCACCGCCGCGTCGCCGCCGGTGGGGTGGGTATGACCACCGTCGCCTACTGCGCGGTGTCCTCGGAGGGGTGCGGCACCCCGAACGAGATCATCCTGACCTCCGATGCGATCCCAGGTCTGCGCCGGCTGGCCGAGGTGGTGCATGCCGAGGGTGCCGCGGTGTCGGCCCAGATCGGCCATGCCGGGGCCGTCGCCGCCGCCACCGGACACAAGGGTCGCTCGCCGTCGCGGATGTTCAGCCCCCTCGCCCTGCAGTTCACCAAGGCGGTGGACAACGCCGACATCGAACGCATCACCGGCGAGTTCGTGGCCGCCGCCGGTGTCGTCGCCAACGGCGGCTTCGACGCGGTGGAGCTCCACTTCGGTCACGGCTACCTGGTGTCGGAGTTCCTCAGCCCCAAGCTCAACAAGCGCACCGACCAGTGGGGCGGTTCGTTGGAGAACCGGGCCCGCCTCGCCCGCCAGATCGCGGTGCGGGTGAAGGATGCGGTGGGCGACCGCCTGGCCGTGCTGGCCAAGCTCAACATGGCCGACGGCGTGCCGGGCGGGCTGTGGCTCGACGAGAGCGTCGACGTGGCCCGCATGCTGGAGGCCGACGGTGCCCTCGACGCCATCGAGTTGACCGGCGGCAGTTCGTTGCAGAACCCGATGTACCTGTTCCGGGGGGAGGCCCCCGTGCGCGAGATGGCGCGTGCCTTCCCGAGATACCTGCGGCCCGGCTTCCGGTTGGCCGCGAAACGGTTCATGCCCGAGTACCCCTTCGAGGAGGCGTACTTCCTCAGCTACGCCCGCCAGTTCCGCGAGGCGCTGTCGATGCCGTTGGTGCTGCTGGGCGGCATCACCCGGCGCGAAACGGTGGAGGCGGCCATGGGGGAGGGATTCGACTTCGTGGCGATGGGCCGGGCCCTCCTGCGCGAACCCGACCTGGTGCAGCGGATGCAGGACCGAGCCGGCTACGAATCCTTGTGCGTGCACTGCAACAAATGCATGGCCACGATCTACAAGGGCACCCACTG
Organism: Acidimicrobiia bacterium; assembly: GCA_031376015.1. GTDB lineage: Bacteria > Actinomycetota > Acidimicrobiia > Acidimicrobiales > JACDCH01 > JANMIX01. The sequence continues at coordinate 7,933 of JANMIX010000690.1, forward strand.
TGTGTTGGTGGATGACCCGGTGAAGGCCCGGGACGCGACTGAGTCGCCGTCGGGCTAGGGGGCGACGGAGCCCCAATCGGTGAACCCGCTGGGGTCGTGGCGGCCCATGGTCCCGTGCTCGAACAGGCCCCAGCCCTCCTGGCCCTCGAGGGTGGCCCGGCCCACGTGGTCGATCACGCCGAAGGGCATGCGGGCCACGATGGCCGGGTCGTTCAGGTCGTACTTGGCTCCCTCGGCCCAGTTGCGGCCGCGCCACTGCCCATGGGTCCAGTCGGGATCGCCGCCGTAACCGCACCCGGCGTGCAGGGCTACGTAGTCGAGGGCCTCGACCTCCATGTCGAAGGGCTTGCCGCGGCGCGGGGTCAGGTGGATGACCGCTCCCGTGGGCATGCGGGTACCCGAGGCGTAGGAGATCTCGATCTCGGGCCAGCCCAACTGTTCGTGACGGCCGTCGGCCCAGATGCGGGTGGCGTCGTTGAGGGTGCGGAATCCGTCGGCCTGCTCCTGGCAGATGACGATCACGGCGAAGTCCTCGAAGCGCATCGGCACGTAGAGCCACCAGAACCCCTCCATGGGTTCGGCCGCGTTGCGCCCCGGGTGCTCGGCCTCGCCCACCGGACGGATGCCCCAGGAGCGGTCGCGCGTCCCCAACCACACGTCGGGGTTCACCCGCTGCGTGGTGCCGTCGTAACGCAGTTCGCCCTCCCAGGTGCCCACCTGGGCGAAGCGGCAGGCATCCAGGATGGCCCGCGTCCCGGTGCGCATCACGTGCTTCTGCTCCTCCACTGCGGCGAAGGATCCTTCCCAGGTGAGATCGAAGCCGAGGCCGTGCTCGTCGCCGTCGCAGATCACCCGGATCTTGTG
>JANMIX010000726.1:0-7490 GCA_031376015.1 Acidimicrobiia bacterium
CTACCGAGATGAGCAGTACAACGCCGATTCCCCCGACCGCGGGACCGCAGAGGTGCTGATTGCCAAGCATCGTGCTGGGCCGACAGGCATGGTCCGTTTGGCGTTCTTGGACCACTACACCAAGTTCGCCAACATGGCCCGCGGCGCCTGAGGACGTCGCCGCAGCGGAGCGCGCCGCCGGATCGCCACATCATGGGGACTGCACCCCGACTGCGGACGGGGGCGGGTCACGCGCCGAGCGCAGTGAAGGATGCCGAGCGCGACCGGCTCCGGAGCGCGACACTGGGGCGACACGCACACGAAGGGGGAGCCGGATGCAGGTCGATCGCATCATCCGGGAGAAGGGAACCGAGGTCGCCACCATCCGCGATGACGCGCCGCTGTCGGCCGCGGTGGCGGAGATGGCCCGCTGGAACGTCGGAGCGTTGATCGTCTTCGGTCGGCACGGCCCGGTTGTCGGAGTGATCTCCGAGCGCGACGTGGTTCGGGGCCTCGGCGCCCACGGTCTCGATGTGCTGGAACGTCCCGTGTCGTCGTGGATGACCGCCGAAGTGGTGACGTGCGGGCGTGAGTCCACCGTGGAGGAGTTGATGCGGCTCATGACCCAGCGCCGCATCCGTCATGTGCCGGTGCTCGAGGGCGGCGCCTTGGTGGGCATCGTGAGCATCGGCGACGTGGTCAAGTTCCGCCTCGACGAGCTGGAGACCGAGACCCGGGCGCTGGCCGACTACCTCACCGCTGGTCGCTGAGTTCGACCCGTCGGTGAACCCCGTCGGCGGCTCAGCCGGTCGGCGGGGCGCTGGCGCAGGCCACGCGCAGCAGGTCCGTGGCGACCATGACCGTGCCGTCGAAATGGGCGGCGGCCTCGGCGATCCACTCGTGCTCGGTGCCCGGCGCCGGAGCCGGCACCAGATGGTTCAGCACCAGCGTCCGTACCCCGGCCTTGGCGGCGGTGCGTCCTGCGTCCTCGGTGTCGGAGTGGTAGTCGAGGATGTCGAGGAAGCGCTGGACCGGCACGGCGGCCACCAGGCTGCGCCGCACCACCGTCTGCACGTACACCGACGCACCGGCACACAGGCGATCCAGGTTCTCGCACGGCAGGGTGTCGCCCGACCACACCGCGCTGACGCCGTCGGCTTCGAAGCGGTAGCCGAGGGCAGGCCGGACCACCCCGTGATCCACAAGGGCGGCGGTCACGGTGAGACCGCCGTGCGACAACGCCACCCCCTCGTCGATCTCGGTCACCTCGACGCGGGGACCCTCGTGGAGATCTTCGTGATGGTCGATGCGGTACCCCACGTCGACCGACATGGCAGCGATGGTGCGGGCCACGAATGCCTCGGTGCCGGGTGGTCCCACCACTCGTAGGGCTCGGCCGGCGGTGAAGGGCATGACCCAGAACGTGGTGATCACGTCGTTGAGGTCCGTCGTGTGATCCGAATGCAGGTGGGTCAGCAGCACCGCATCGAGGTGGGCGACGTTCAACCCCGCTCCCGCCAGACGCATGAGCACGCCCCTGCCACAGTCGACCAGCACCGTGGCACCACCGCCTTGGACCAATCCGGCGGGGCCGGCCCGCTCAGCGTCGGGAAGGGGGGAACCGCTGCCCAGGATGGTGACGTCCATGACCGGACCCTACTGATCGGCGCGCGTCAGGCCGGACGCGAAGCGGGGAGGGACCCCGAAGGATCCCTCCCCTCTACCGGACAACTGGTTCAGTCAGCCGCCGAGCTTGTTCTGCAGGTGGGTCACCTGCTGGGCGGGGGTCATGCTGGTGTGCTTCACGCCGTGGTAGGCGTGGTTGTCGTCGTTGGTACCCGGCGCACCATCGGCACCGGCGTTGTAGGCATCCACCGACACCGTGTTGGTCTGCCACGACTCCAACGTGCTCTTGCCGGCGTTCACCGTGCCGCAGTCGAAACGACCCAGAGCATCGGTGGTACCGGAGCACAGCGCCCGGGGGTTCGGATCCTCGGTGAGACCGAAGGCGGGGTCCTGCAGCCGGTAGCTCAGCGAGAACGCCTGGTTGGCGGCGTACTGGTACCGGGTCGGGATGACGTTGCCGTTGGCATCATGGGCGCCGTAGAAGTCATCGCTGGTGTCGGCGGGCGTGCTGTTGTCGTTCAGGTCGTAGACCGAGGTGACGAACTGTCCCGACAGGCCGGTGAAGACGCCGTCGGCATCCACGGTGGGATCACCGGAGAAGTAGTTGCTCACAACCCAGTAGGTCGTGGGACGCGGTCCGGGCGGGTAGACCCCGGCCTTCTCGAAGTCCCACAGCTGCGACGAGCCGTCGCGGTAGTCGAACTTGAGGGTGTCCACGCCGCCGTCGAACGCACCGGCGCCGGAGGACGAACCGGCCATGACCAGCGCCTTGGTGATCACCGCGTCACGCAGGCCCGACTTCATGATCTGGGCCCAGGTGTAGTTGGTGTCCTTGTGCAGCCCAGCGATATCGCTGGTCACGTTCCACTCGGCCTTGTCGACGGTGGAGGCGCCATGGATGGCCTGCACCGCGTCGATGGTGCCGGTGTGGGCGGCGGGCACGTGCACGATGCTGGTGAAGGCGAAGTTCGTGTTGGGGTCGGACATCCGCACCTCGAAGCGGACGCTGGGGTAGTCACCCTTGGTGGAGGTGGCCAGGCGGTAGGTCTGCAACTCGATGTTGTCGATCGAACCGAGGTACCGCTGGGTCAGGTCGCCTCGCCCACCGAAGTAGTCCTGCACGATGGCCGAGTACGAGCCGTTGCCGCGGTTGCGCAGCGAGACCGAACCGGCACCGGACAGGCCGCTGAGGCTGGGACCGGCCACGTAGCTCACGCCGTAGGAGCCCGTGGCGTCGGTGCCGTTCGCACCTTCGGCCGTCCAACCGGCGGGGGAGGAGTCATCGACACGGGTTACCGTCGCCCGGCCCACCGCGTTCGACTCGAAGTCGAAGGTGTTGGTGTAGCTGGCGGTGCCCAACGTGACCGCGTCGACGTTGCCGTCGAAGTTGGCGATCCCGCTACCGATGGCCACCCGGACGTCGTTCAGTGTGGCGGTGTGCGGCAAGTCGACCGCGTCGACCATCTCCGTCCACGAGCAGGGTGTGGCCGGCTTGCAGTTGGTCACGCCCTTGGAGTCCCACCAGCCGCGATGACCGTTGGTCGTATCCCACCGCTGCCACATGCCCGTCTGGATGGCGGCGTTGCCTTCGGCGAGGTACGGCTCGTACACGAGCGTGGTGTTGGACAGGCCGAACTTCACCGAGGGTAGGGCCACGCCGGGGGCGGAATCCTGGTCGACGTAGGTCGAGTAGCTGATCGTGGTGAGATCCGAGAGGCGCACGCCCGCGACCGTCTTGCTGGTCACGGTGGTGAGCTGGCCGGCATCGGTGTTGTAGAGCCGGAGCGATCCGCCACCGGCGGGCGGGCTCAGGGGCCCCGCCACCAATTCGGCCGAGCCGGAGGGCTTCTGGCTGTCCGGTGCCAGGTTCCAGGCGGCCTGGCCGGCTGGGCTGGAGCTGTAGCTGTTCTGATCGACTGTGGTCGTGTAGCTGGGCGTACTGGACGCCTGGGCGGGCAAGATCAGCCCCAGGGACATCCCGCTCAATGCGACACCCAACAGCGCTGCGCGCTGCTTCTTGTTCATTTCTTCCCCATTCATGTGAAGGTTGGCCCCGCGACCAATGGCGCAGTTTCTTCAGAACATCCCAATTGTCCTCTAAATTTGATCCAAATAATTGCAAGCGGTCGGAGGCACGGTCGTCGGGGCTGCTGTGCAGCGCCGAAACAGGCAGGATCACGGGAATGCCTGACGGTCGGTTCGCTCCCAGCCCCACCGGACCACTCCATCTGGGCAACCTGCGCACCGCCATGTGCGCTTGGCTCTTCGCCCGATCCTCCGGTTCCCGATTTTCGATGCGCATGGAGGATCTGGACGGCGCCGTCGCCCGAGCCGAGTACGAGCAGGGCCAACTCGAGGATCTGGCGGCGATCGGCATCGACTGGGACCCACCGGTGGTGCGCCAGTCGGCCCGCAGGGCGCTCTATGACGATGCCATCGCCACCCTCACGGCGCAGGATCTGACCTACCCCTGCTATTGCACGCGCCGTGAGATCCTCGAGGCGGCGGTGGCACCGAATGGCCCGCCGGCACCCGAGGGCGCCTACCCCGGTACGTGCCGGCGATTGTCCACCGGCGAGCGTGCCCGCCTCGAGTCGCAAGGGCGTCCGCCGGCGCTGCGGCTGCGGGCTCCGGTGTCCTCGGCCCGTTTCGTCGACCGGTTGTGCGGCCCAATTGAGGGAGCGGTGGACGACTTCGTGCTGCGTCGGAACGATGGCACTGCCGCCTACAACCTGGCCGTGGTCGTCGACGACGCCACCCAGGCCATCGCCGAGGTTGTCCGGGCCGACGACCTGCTGGCATCGACGCCCCGGCAGGTCGTGCTGGCCGGTCTGCTCAGCGCCGACATCCCGGGCTACGCCCACGTGCCGCTGGTGCTGGGTCCCGACGGGGTACGGCTGGCCAAGCGACACGGCTCGGTGACCCTCACCGACCAACAGGCCCTCGGTCGCGGTCCGGCGGAGGTGCGCTCCCTGCTGGCTGCCAGCCTGGGTCTGGTGCCCGCCGGGACCCCTTGCCGCATGGGCGAACTCCGCGACGCGTTCGTGGCCGATTCATTGCCCCGCGAACCCTGGGTCCTCGGCCCCGAGGTGCTGGCACCGCGCTGAGCCGGCGCGCCGAGCAAACTTGGCCGATCGAGCCCGCCGCGCCCTCCCCTCCACAGCCCCCGCGGGCGCACAGCACTGCGTTCATCGGCGCAGGTTTGGTGGTCTTCGCGCTGTTCACGCACCTCGACGGGCTGCTCCGCTCGGCAGTGCTCAACCCCGATGAGGGGTTTCTCGCCACCCAGGCCGAGGTGCTGCAGGCGGGGGGACGGCTCTATCAGGACGTGGTCGACCGTAAGCCACCGCTGGTGCCATGGCTGTACTGGGCGGTCTTCGAGGTGACCGGCAGTGATGCCCTGTTCTGGGTACGTCTGCTGGCGCTCGTGGCCCACCTCTGCACCGCCGCGCTGCTGGCGTCGATGGCCCGCCGCCGGTGGGGTTCGCCCGCCGCCATCGCTGCCGGCTCGCTCTATCTGGTGGCCTCGGCGGGGATGGTGCCGGCCGATTCGCAGGCGGCCAACTTCGAGGTGTTCATGGTTCCCTTCACCGTGCTCGCGGTCTGGGCCGCCGAGCGGGGTCAGCCGGTGCGGGGCGGGCTGGCCGTGGGGGTGGCGGCCCTGGCCAAGCAGGTCGGTGGTGCCACGTTGCTACCGGTGATCTTCCTGGCGCAGCGGGCCAAGGGTCGATCCGGTGTGGCCCAGGCGGTGGTGGCTTCTGCGGTACCGGTGGCGGTGGTGGCAGTGATCTGTGGCGTGCACGACTTCGCCTTCTGGGTGTTCAACGACTCCAACGGCTACCTCGACCCCACCGGTTCGTGGCTGATCTCGCTGCGCCGCGGGATCGTCTGGACGCTCATCTTCGCGGCCGCCAACCTCGGTGCCATGCTGCTCGCCCCCCGGGCGTGGGCCCGCCGCAGCAGCAACCTCGACCTGTGGTTGTGGTTGCTGGCCGCCTTCTTGGGCGTGGCCGCCGGCCTGCGCTTCTTCGGGCACTACTACCTGCAGCTGGCGCCGCCAGTGTCGTTGCTGGGTGCCGGCGCGCTGGCTGGTGCGCCCCGATCGGTGTGGCTGAGAACGGCTGGTCTCGCGGTGGCGTCCAGCATCGTGTTCGCGGTGATGGCGGTCACCACCCGGCCCGCCATCGTGCATCCCTACAACGCGGTTGCGCTCTACGTCGATCAGCACAGCCGGCCCGACGAGCGGATCTTCGTGTGGGGGGAGTCGCCCTACCTGTACTGGGCGGCCGATCGGCTTCCGGCGACCCGCTTCCTGTCGGTGGGATTCCTCACCGGCTACAGCGGTGGGCGCGCCGCCGTTCGCATCGGCGAGCAGTACGCGGTGGAGGGCGCCTGGAGGGACTTCACCGAGGATCTGGCGGCCCACCCGCCGGCGCTGATCCTCGACGCATCGATGGGCAAGGTCTATGCCGAGGCCGGGTTCCCGACCTTCTCCACCTGGCTGCACGATCACTACCGAGCGGTGGCCACGCTCGACTCGGTGATCGTCTACGCGCCGCAGGACACAGCGTGAGGGTCGGCACCTTCAACACCCACCACGGCCGCCCGCCGAGGGGTTTCACCCGCAACCGGATACTGGAGCGCGCCGTGGCATCGCTCGATGCCGACGTCCTGTCATTGCAGGAGGTGGAGCGCAGCGTGGTGCGTTCCTGGTTCGTGGACCAGCCGGCGCGTCTTGCCGCGGCGATGGGCGCCGAATTCGCCTACGCACCGGCCAGATCGCTGGGGGGCACCGGGTCAGACGGTGTCGCGCTGTGCGTGCGCGGCCGCATTCTCGAGTCGCAGGTGCTGCGTTTCGCCGGCGGCGCCACCCGCCAGGATCGGGTGGCGGTGCTCGCCCGCATCGAGCCCCGTCGCGGTGTTGAGTGCTCAGTGGCGGCCACCCATCTGCAGAACCACGGGCCCGATGCCCTCGTCCAGCTCGGGGAGTTGGTGGCTGCGTTCGCTTCCTGGCCCGAACCTCGCCTGGTGCTCGGCGATCTGAACCTGGGCAGCGAGGCGGCGCAGCCGGTGTTGACGGCCGCGGGTTTCAGGCTGGTCGGTGGCCCCTTCTCGTCACCGGCGCGCCGACCGACGGCCCGGATCGATCATGTGGCCGTGTCGGGGCTGCACATCGGGACGGTCGAGGTGCGGGCCCTATCGGTCAGCGATCATCTGGCTGTGATCACGGAGGTCCAGTGAGGGTGGGTGTGCAATGACTGCCTGGGACGGAGACGACTATCAGGAGCGTTTCGACCGGCTGGCCCGGTCCGGAGTGGACGTGCACGGTGAGGTGGCCTTCTTGGAGCACTACGCACCACGGGCCGTGCTCGACGCCGGCTGCGGGTCGGGTCGCGTCGCCATCGAACTGGCTCGCCGCGGCGTCGTCGTGGTCGGCACCGATGTGGATCCGTCGATGCTGGCCACCGCCGGACGGCGTGCCCCTGAGCTCACCTGGGTGCAGAGCGACCTGGCGGAACTCGATCTGGGCCGCACCTTCGACGTGGTGGTGATGGCCGGCAACGTGCTGCTGTTCACGCCGCCGGGCACCGAATCGGCGGTGGTGGCGGGCTGTGCCCGGCATGTGGCCGACACGGGACGGTTGGTGGCGGGGTTCTCCCTCGGGCGCAGTGTGGCGCTCGACGACTACGACCGATGGTGCGCCGCCGCCGGGCTGGTGTTGGAGGAACGCTTCGCCGCCTGGGATCGGGCGCCGTCGCCCGGCGACGGCAGCTATGCCGTGTCGGTGCATCACCGGGCGCAGGATCGGTCCGCCCACGACTGAGGGGCGCGAGCGAACGCGCCGGCAGGGTGGCTGCAGGATGGGTGCTGGCCTGCGCCGTGGT
>JANMIX010000730.1:0-6068 GCA_031376015.1 Acidimicrobiia bacterium
GCCATGGACCGCTTCGGCATCGACAAGCCCGACCTGCGCTTCGGCATGGAGCTGGTCGATCTGGCCGCCGTCTTCGCCGCCACCGAGTTCAAGGCGTTCGCCGGCGCGGCCTGCATCAAGGGCATCCGGGTGCCGGGGGCAGCGGGTGACATGACCCGCAACAAGCTCGACGCCCTCACCGACAAGGCCAAGAAGCTCGGCGCCAAGGGTTTGGTGTGGATGAAGGTCGGTGACGGCCGCACGCTCGACTCGCCGGTGGCCAAGTTCCTTGCCGCGCAGGAGCAGGCGGCGCTGGCGGAGGCGCTGGAGGCGGAGGCCGGCGACCTGCTGCTGTTGGTGGCCGACGACTGGCACACGGTGTGCGACGTGCTGGGCGTGTTGCGCAACGACATGGGCCGGCCTCCGGTGTCGGAGGGACCGTTCCGCTATGCGTGGGTGGTCGACTTCCCGATGTTCGTCGGCGTCTCCGAGGAGGGCCGCCCCAAGCCCGGTCATCACCCCTTCACCCGCCCCCATCCCGAGGATGTCGAGCGGTTGGAGACCGACCCGATGTCGGTGCGCTCGCTGGCCTACGACCTGGTGCTCAACGGTTGGGAGCTCGGGTCGGGATCCATCCGGATCCACGAGCCGGATCTGCAGCAACGGGTGTTCGACCTGCTGGGCATCGACGCCGAGGAGGCCAACCGACGCTTCGGTTTCTTCCTCACCCCGTTCCGCTACGGCGCACCGCCCCATGGTGGTTTCGCCTTCGGCATCGACCGTCTGGTGGCAATCCTGGTGGGGGAGGAGAACATCCGCGAGGTGATCGCGTTCCCCAAGCCCCAGTCGGGCACCGACCCGATGACCGGAGCGCCCACGGCAGTGAACGACCGTCAACTGGCCGAACTGGGCCTCAGAGTTCTTCCGCCGCCGAGCTGATCTCGTCGCGGCGAGGAACCCGCACCGGGTAGCCATAGCGGCCCAGCAACGGAAAGTCGATGAGCGTCACCAAGGACCTGCCCCAGAGGCTCATCTCGGAGCGCCAGCGCCCGTCGGATCGGATGACGACGTCGCCCGAACGGAAACGGCTGGGGTTCCCGGCCACCGAGTGACCCTGAGGCAGACGCGCTGTGTCGGGGTTGGGGAAGGGGATGGCGGCGAGATCCGGGTTCTCGCCGGCATGCTCGAGGATGCGACGGATCACGGCTTGGGGGTCATCGACGAAGTCCTCGAAACGAACCCGCAGGACCCGTTCGGGATGATCTCGCCACAACCGGCTGACGAGATGGTTGAACACCAACCACACCCGCGCCGAGTGCAGGATCGAGGTCTTCTTCAGCCACCGCCCGGCCCCCTCCTTCGTTTCTCCGCCGAGGGCGGAGGGGATGAAGTTCATGTCGAAGCCCCGGTGCCAGGAATAGGCCGATGCCCGGGGGTCGCGCAGCAACTGCACAACCCGAACGTCGAAGTGCTTGGATCGGCTGAGCAGGTAGCCGTACATCGGCAATTTGGAGGTGTCGATGATCAGCCGGCGGCCGCTCACCTCCTGAACGAGACGGAACAAGGTGCGGACGCGCTCCAAGTATGGCGAGAAGCTGGACTCGATCGCCTCGCGGCGGCCGCTGCGGAGAAGATCGGGGCTGGATCGCAGTCGAAGGTGCAGGTTGTGTAGGGCGAGCATCTCGTCGATGTCCGCGTCGGTGAAACCGCCCGGATAACGCCCGAGCACGTCGCCCCAGAACTCGCATTCAGTGAGCGGGAACCCGCAGGCGCAGGGGCGGTGCTCGCGCAACCCGGGACCGAACAAGAACATGAACTCGCCCACATGCGTGCCGACGCCCGTGGCGGCGAGGATGTCGCCGATGATGGTGGTGCCACTCCGCCCGAAGCCCGCGAAGAAGAGAACAGGTATCGGTCCGTCGGGGTTAGAGGAGTCGTTCGGCACGTGGAGTGGGGAGTTACGAGTGGGCCGCCCGCCCGGATTTCGGGCGAGGCTAGCCCGTGACGGGAGGCCGGCTGGTCAGCGGCTCAGGAAGGTTGTACCCAGACATCGGCAAGAATACCGCCCGCGCCCGGACGATCATCGGGGTGTGTCGCAACCCGCACCACTGCCGTGCCTCGACGAGCCTCCACCTGCCACGCGTCGATCGGTTGCACCGCGAAACCGAGGCGCACCAGTTCGCCACTCAAGGCAGCCAGTACGGCCTCGGGTAGGGGCGCTTGGGAGTGAAACGTCCACTGCTCGGCAGCATCGGCGCGCGTCGTCTCCTGGGGGCTGGGAACCAGATCGAGCGGCAGCACCAGGCCGGCGAGCAGATCGGCGAGCCCGTGCGCAGGGTCCCCACCCGCGAACACGCTGGGAGCGTCGGGTTCCGATGGGACGGCGGCGGGATCGGGCACCGGCTCAGGTTCCGCCTGGGTGGCGGCGATACGGGCGGCAGCGGCCAGCACACGTCCGGTCCGGTCAGGTGAGATTCCCGACCTCGGCGGCTCATGACCCGACGCGCCGAGCCCCTCACCGGCCTCGGCGGCCTTGCGACGCCGGTCCACCCGCACGCGCCACACGATGAATGCGACATAGAGCCCCACCACCAGCGCCACGAAGGCCCAGGTGAACACCAGGATCGCGCTCGAATTCACGCTCCGATCGTAGGTGGCGCCTACAGGGAGCGGATGACCTGGTCGGGGCCCATGACGATCTGGGTGGCACCGTCGATCCACCGCATCGCCTGCAGCAGTTGCGACTCGGGGAGCGAGACGCACCCCGCAGTGGAACCACCGGTGCTCACATGCAGGAAGATTCCCGATCCCACCCCGGCTCGCACCGGGCCGGTGTTGAAATTGATCAGCGCCGCCTCCCGGTAGGCGACGGGGTAGTCGATGAGATGCTCGCTGCGCTTCCACGGATTGGCCGATGGGTTCGGGTCACCCACCTGATAGGTGTTGTACAGGCTGCTGTTGGGGTCCTCCACCCAGTAGTCGCGGTTGGTGATCCCGAACCACCCCAGCCGGTACCCGGGGTTGGGCTGGTTGCCGAAGCCGATCCCGAAGCTGAACCGGCCGATGGGTGAGCGGCGGGTGCCCTCACCCGGTGCCCGCGACCAACCACCCCCACCGGTGTGCGCGGTCCACGGCCCCGCTGCGACGTCCCAACCTCCCGCGTTGTTGCGCTGCCATAGCGTGAGGGTGGCGGTGGCCGCACCGTAGGAGGGCGAGTGCACCGTGATGATCTTGGTGACGCCCGCAGGATGGGCGATCTGATCGATGAGACGGCCGGAGGCCTTGGCGAGCGTGGTGGTCGTGGCGGCGGTCGTCGCCGGTGCCGCCGTGGTGGTCGGGGCCCTGGTGGTCGGGGCCGTGGTGGTTGTCACCACCGAGGTCACCGTCGGCGACGCGGTCGGGGCCGGCGCGGTGCTGGCCGGCGCAGTGCTCGTCGTTGCCGCGTCGGCCGGGGCCGAGGCCGCCGCGGTGTCGCGTGCGTTGTGGCCTCCACCGCACGCCCCCAGCGACAGGAGCAGGGTTGCCATCACGATCCGGATCCGCATGCGCTACACCTTGCCTGATGCGACTCGCTCCCCGGCACGCGGTGGTCATGGTCGCCCTCGGCTGTGTGGCCTGCTCGTCGACCTCGACCGCGCCGACGGCGGCATCGGCATCCTCCGCAACGAGCGCCTTCACCTCGGCGGAACCGGCCGCGCCGTCGTCCAACTCGTCCGGGCCGATGCCGGCGGTGTCGTTGTCGCAATCGGCGCCGGTGACCACGGCGTCCACGGTGGCGACCACCGCACCTCCGGCACCTCCTACGACCGACGCGGCACCCGGATTCACCAGCGCCTCTGCGCCGGTGACCGCCGCCGACCTGGGTGCCAGCTGGCGGCCGGGCTGCCCGGTCGGACCGTCGGGGTTGCGCCGCCTCACCGTCACCTTCCACGGCTTCGACGGCACCGCCCACACCGGCGAGCTCGTCGTGGCAACGGGCGCGGTCCGGGCGCTGAGCCGGGTTTTCGGGTCGCTGTGGGCCTCGGGGGTGCAGGTGCGCAGCATCCGGCCGGTCAGCGAGTTCGGCGGGAGCGATGACTCCTCCATGGCGGCCGACAACACCTCGGCGTTCAACTGCCGGGAGGCGGTGCGCAGCGACAACGTCCACACGTGGTCCCAGCACGCCTACGGCGTGGCCATCGACGTGAACCCTCGGGAGAACCCGTACGTCGAGGGCGGCCGGGTGCTGCCCCCGGAGGGCCGGGCGTACACGAACCGCTCCGCCGTCGCCGGCCAACCGGGGGTGGCCACCGCCGGGGGGCCCCTGGTCGGAGCGTTCGCCTCGGTGGGTTGGGGGTGGGGCGGACGCTGGTCGTCACCGGACTATCAGCACTTCTCCTCCACCGGGCGCTGACAGGGGCCGCTCGGGCCCGGCGCAAGTGGAAGGCTGATGAACGTGGCCCGTGACGACGATCTGTTCAGCGCGGCGGCATCCCAACGACTGGCGGCTCGGGCCCCGCTGGCCGATCGGCTCCGGCCGACCCATCTCGACGAGGTCGTGGGCCAAGAGCACCTGCTCGGCCCGGGGGCGCCGCTGCGGGCGCTCATCGAGGCAGACCGGTTGTCCTCAGTGCTGCTGTGGGGGCCACCGGGCACCGGCAAGACGACCCTCGCCACCCTCATCGCCCGCACGACGGCGAAGGCCTTCGAGCAACTCTCGGCCGTCACGGCGGGGGTGAAGGACGTCCGCGACGTCATCGAGCGGGCCCGGCACCGCCTGGGCGAGCGGGGCCAGGGCACCATCCTGTTCCTCGACGAGGTCCACCGTTTCAACAAGGCGCAGCAGGATGCTTTGCTCCCTTCGGTCGAATCGGGGCTGCTGGTGCTCATCGGCGCCACCACCGAGAACCCCTATTTCGAGGTGGTCGGGCCCCTGCGCAGCCGGAGCACCCTGTTCCGCCTCGAGCCGCTGGACGAGGAAGCGATCCGCACGCTGCTGTGCCGCGGCCTGGAAGCCGAAGGTGCCGCTGCCGAGGCCGACGCGCTGGATCTGTTGGTGAGCCGCGTCACCGGCGACGGTCGTCAGGCCCTGACCGCCCTCGAGGTCACCGTCGCCTTGGCGGCGGCGCGGGCCATGCCGCCGCACGTCACCCTGGCCGACGCCGAAGCCGCCCTCGGGGCCACCGCCCTCAAGTACGGCCGCGATGAGCACTACGACGTCATCTCGGCCTTCATCAAGAGCATCCGCGGTTCTGACGCCGATGCCGCGCTGCACTACCTGGCCCGCATGCTGGAGGCCGGCGAGGACGCCCGCTTCATTGCCCGCCGCCTTGTCATCCTGGCCAGTGAGGACGTCGGGATGGCCGACCCGCTCAGCCTGCTGGTCGCCGATGCCGCCGCCCGGGCGGTGGAGTTCGTGGGTCTTCCCGAAGCGCAGTTGAACCTGGCCCAGGCCGTCGTGCACCTGGCCCGGGCCCCGAAATCGAACCGGGCCGCCCTCGGCGTGTGGCGGGCGCGTGAGGACGTGCGCAACGGGTATGCCCCGGCGGTGCCCCTGCACCTGCGCGACGCGCATCCACTGCAGGCCCGGGCGTTCGGGGAGGGGCGCGACTACCAGTACCCCCATGACGACCCCACCGGGTGGGTCGACCAGGAGTATCTGGCGACGCCGCCACCGCGGCGGTACTACGAACCAACCGACCACGGTGCCGAGGCGGTGCCCGCTCCCGGCGAAGCGCCCGAACCGGACCGCTGAGCGCCGCGGCTAAGTTCTGGCGGCCATGGATGCCAGTGATGCCGCCGCCGTCGTAGTCGCCGTTGCCAGCGGCGTTGCGGTGCTCGTGTTGTTGTGGGCCGTGGTGGCGCTGACCCGCACCCTCAAAGCGCTCTCCGCCGCGGTGGACGACCTGCGCCGGGAGTCGCTCCCGGTGGTGGCCGAGTTGCGGACCACGGTGCAGCAGGCCGGGTCCGATCTGGAACGCCTCGAGACCCTGATGGGCACGGCCGAGTCGATCTCCACCACCGTCGACAGCGCTTCGCGCCTCGCCTACCTGGCGTTTTCCAACCCGATCATCAAGGTTCTGGCCTTCGCCACCGGCACCGGTCGGGCG
>JANMIX010000416.1:0-4083 GCA_031376015.1 Acidimicrobiia bacterium
CCGTCACCCGGCGGGCGGATCCGACGGCGACGTCGAGTTGGAGGCGTCGTACCGTCCCGTCTGCATCGATCCATGCCTCGACCCGGCTGGGGGCTCGTTGTTGCTCGGCGTCGACCTTGAAGCGCCCCAGGGCCGCCCGCAGCCGCTCGGCCGTCCGCCCACCCGCTCGGTCGATGGCCGCGCCGAGGGTGAAGTTGGCGGAGAAATGACGGGTGGCGACCCCGGTGATGGTCTCGGTGCCAACCTCGACCACCTCGGAGGTGTCGAGCAGCGCGGCCAGCACGTCAGCCGGGTACGGACCCAGCGGCAACAGGACGGTGGTGGCGTTGGGGGTCGGGCTGGTGACCGAGGCGCGCAGCCACGGTTTGGCCGAGGCGGACGCGAAGTACTTCCACCCGAAATAGACGGTCTGCTCATCGAGCACCACCGTCAGCGGTTGCTGGAGGTCGGCGGCGGCGGCACCGAGGCCTCCGAAGATGCGGCCGGTGTCCACGGTGAGCTGACTGCGGGTGCGGTCGAGGTCGACGACCCCCGAGGCTCGCACGATGGCGGGCGTGCCGGCGGTGGGCACGCTGACGACCAGATCGATGCCCGTCGTATGCAACCCGAGGGTGCGACGCGCCGCCGCCTTCATGGCTGTCGGGCTGGCTTCGACCGCGACCTTCGAGGGTCCGCCGCCGCCGCTACAGGCGCTCAGCAGAACGGCGCCGCACACGACGGCCACCCGCCCGAAACTGCCCTTCATGCCAGCCTCCCGGGCACCAGGGACCGTACACTCACGGTCACGCCGGAGAAGGGTAGCGAGCCCAGCGGCCGGGAACAGGATCGCCCCGCGGTCCGTGGCATCGCTAGGGTTTTGCCCGAGGGCGGAGGAAGTCCGTGAAGGCTGTGACAACAACGGGGGTAGAGCCAGGGCACCACGCCGATGTGGCGCGCCGCCGCGCCGTCCTGGTGGTGCGCATGGCGGCCAGCGTCGTCATGCTCGCAGTCCTGTTCTGGCGGCTGCCGCACATCGATGTCGACGCTCTGCTGCCCGAGTGGTCGCTACAGACCGTGCTCTGTCTGGCCGCCGCCGCTGCACTCACCCTGCTGGCGCTGGTGCTCTCCGCCGTGCGCTGGCAAGCGGTCCTGGCCGCATTGGGCGAGCGCACCTCATTGCGCCACCTGCTGAGCTACACCCTGGCCGGCCAGTTCGTGTCCAACGTGCTGCCCACCACCATCGGCGGCGACGTCCTGCGAGTCAGCCGGTTGTCCAAGGAATTGCGCGAGTCGGCATCGAGCTTCGCCTCGGTGGTACTCGAGCGGCTCACGGGCTGGCTGGTGCTGCCGGCCATCACGCTGTTGGGTTTCGTACTCAACCCCGGTCTGCGCCGCCTCGGCACCGCCACCCAGGTGGCCGTCACACTGGCCATGGGCACGCTGCTGGCGCTGGCGGTCGTCCTCGTCGGGGTTGCCAGCCGTCGCTTCGGCCGCTCGATGGGCGCCGATGAGGAGGAAGTCAACACCGGCACGGGCTGGCGCCGATTCGCGGCGGCCGTGCACCTGGGCATCGGGCGTCTCCGGCACCATCCCGGGGCCATGCTCAACGTGCTCACCGTGGGCTTCGCCTACCAGTTGGTGCTGTGCCTCGCCGCCCTGTTCGCGGCCCGAGCGGTGGGCATGGGCTCCGCGGCCGGACCCACGGCCCTGCTGGCCTTCTTCCCGGCGGTGCTCATCGCCCAGGTGCTGCCGCTGTCGATTGCGGGCCTCGGTATCCGCGAAGGTGCCTTCGTGCTGTTCCTGCACCCCCTCGGGGTGCGTGACGAGCAAGCCATCGCCCTCGGCCTGCTGTTGTACCTGCTGAACGTGGTGGTGAGCCTGCTGGGCGCTCCGGCGTTCGCGGTGGGCGGCCGGACCGAGCACTCCCTCACCGCGTGACCGCGGTCGCCGCCGAGAAGGCCCCGCGTCTGCGGGTGTGGCGCGAGCTCGTCTACATCGTCGCTCTCTACCTCGTGTACTCCTCGGTGCGGAACCGTTTCGGCTCCTCGGGAGGCACGGCCGGGCACGCAAACGGGATCGCCTTCGGGCATGCCCTCGACGTGATCCGCATCGAAGATGATCTGCACTCCTTCTGGGAATGGCACGTGCAGGACTGGTACCTGTCGCTGCCGGGCCACGGCGGCATACAGATCTGGAACGTCTTCTACGGCACGGCGCACTTCGTGGTGACCATCGGCGCCCTGGCGTGGCTCTTCAAGCGACGTCCGGCCGAGTACTCCCTGTGGCGCAACACGCTGGCGTTCACCACCTTGTTGGCACTGATCGGCTTCGCCTCGTTCAGCCTCATGCCGCCCCGACTCCTGGGCGAGACCCCCGAACGTTTCGGCCCGCCCGCCGCAGCCCGGGCCGAGCATCCGGTCCCCGACTTCGTCGACACGCTGGCGCGCTTCCCGACCTTCTGGTCCTTCGATTCGGGCGGGCTGAAGACCATCTCGAACCAGTACGCCGCCATGCCCAGCCTGCATACCGCCTGGTCGACATGGGCGGCGCTGGTGATGTGGCCCATGGTCCGGCGTCGATGGGTCAAGGTGCTCATCGCCCTGCACCCGCTGGCCACCGTGTTCTGCATCATCGTCACCGCCAATCACTTCTGGCTCGACGCCCTCGCCGGGCTGGTGACCCTGGGGCTGAGCTACCTGCTGGCCCGCCCGTTCACCCGTTACTGGGAGAACCGCCGGAGTCTTACCCCGCTGCCTGTCTGACCGGCCGGCCGTGGTAGCCGGCTCGGGCGATGACCGCATCCTCGCCACCGGGCCAGCGTCGGTAGCGGACCTCGGCGCTCTTGACGAAGTCGGCGCCCGGTTCCATCCGCAACCACACGATCGGGGTGGACTCCGTGGCCGCTTCGCCGGCTGCGGCCAGGGCGCTGCGCACCCGTTGCCGGCAGGCCTCGTCGAGGTACTGCCAGAGGATGGAGTGGTACACGACCGTGGTGGTGCCGGGCTCTGGATCGGCGACCGCGGCCTCCACGAAGTCGGCGGCATCCATGACCCGAACCTCCGCAGGCACCTCCGCGGCCAGAGCAACAGCGGCGTTGAGCAGCGCCAGACGCTCGGGTTGATCGGGCCACACGAATGAGCGCAAGGTCATCGCACCCTCCGCCGTCGTGGGGTCGAGGGGCTGCGCGTCACAACCGAGCCGGTACCGCACCTGGACCTCAGCCCCGAGGGTCGGGAGCGGTTCGTCGTACACGCCGGAGAAGCGCACCGGGCTGCGTGGCGGGCCGAATGCCGACCTGTCGGCACCCCCTTCGTACCGGTACAGATCCCACCGCAGATTCAGACCAGCGCTGGCCCCCACCTCGAAGATCCGCAGGGGCAGCCCGGCGCGGGCGGCCATGAGGAAGCCGGGGAGCAGCGCCGCGCACCGCCCCACTTCGTTGGTCTGCACCGCCCTGCCCAGCGCCGACCGGAGCTCACCGGAGTGCGCGGCGACAGCGTCCAGCATGGCCCCGGTCAATCCGGGATCGTCGAGGCCGGCCCGACCACCGGCCGAGGGGTACCAACGCGCCAGGGCGGGAGCGTTGCCCTCCAGCACGATGCGGTGCAGGCCGCCCAGCAGACGCAGGGCCAGGGCGTGGGCCACCGGGTCCAGCGCCGGATCGGCTGCCGCCAACACCTCGTCGACGGGACCACCGTGACCGAACTGTTCGAGGAGAATCTCCAAGAGACGCCGGTACAGCGGTGTGGTGGCCGGAGCGTCGCGTTGGAACTCCATCGCCGCCCTGAGGGCCGGATTCACCCCCACTCCGCCCGGGCGACCAGCACCGCCTCGCCCACGCCCTTGAAGCTGCGCCTTCGGAGGCTGCTGAAGCGGACTCCCGGCACCGGGCCCGCTTCGGTCACCACGGGTTCGGTCACCAGGACCTGGCCACCCTTGGCCGATTGAGTGACCCGGGCCGCCACGTTGACAACGTGTCCGATGAGGTCGTCACGGGTGAGCGGCTCGCGACGTAGATGCGTGTGCACGAGCCGTACACCGCGAAAACGTCCCGACCCCGCGCGCGGGCATATCGTTTTGCCAAACGTGATCGCCGCCGGCATG
>JANMIX010000798.1:0-4690 GCA_031376015.1 Acidimicrobiia bacterium
GCCGGCGCCGTGCTCGGCATCGGCGTACGAGACGCCACCTCGGGCTTCCGGGCCTACCGCGCCGATCTGCTCTCCCGTATGGATCTCGACACGATCACGGCCGATGGCTACGGCTTCCAGATCGAGATGTGCTACGAGACGCGACGGTTGCAGGGCCGCATCGTCGAGGTGCCGATCCGGTTCTCGGACCGCAAGCGCGGCACCTCGAAGATGTCGGGGCGCATCGTGATCGAGGCGCTCCTGCTGGTCACGATGTGGGGCCTCCGGGACCGGTTGCTCCGTCGCCGGCGCTGAGCGCGGCATCCGCGCCGGCCAGCCCATCGTCGGCAGCGAGACGAGACCTGAGTCGCCACAGCGCATCGATCCCCACCGCCGCCAGCAGACAGAGCGCGGTCTCCGCCGTCGCCCGGTAGCGGGTGGTGGCAAAGGTGATGGTGACGGTCACCAACACCGTGAGGAGTGGGGCGATCAGCACGTAGACGGGCTGGCGCCGGCGTCGTAGATCGCGTACACCGAGGATCGCCAGACCGGCCAGCACGTAGAACGCCGCCATCGAGGTGGCGGCCACGGTGAGGTCACGGCCCTCGGGGAACGAGTCGAAGTTCACCTGCTGCACGGGTTGGTACAGGCCGGTGATGCGCCCCCAACGAGCCAGGATGACCACGGGCAGCCGGCGTAGATGGTTGCGGATGTAGTCGATCGAGGAGTTGTAGAAGACCGCGGACCGAGCGGTCTGATCCGCGCCGGACACCCCGGGAGCGAGGTGAGCCTGATCGAGTTGCTCGAGGGGACACTGCATCGACCAGTAGCCCGTGTCGGAGCCGTAGTAGGTGTGGTCACACGACGCGCTCGACAGCGTCACCTCGAACCCAGCCGACAGGTACACCGGTCGGTCGAAGCGCGACAGGTTGAAGGCCACCCACGGCAGCACGGTCAGCAGACAGGCACCGCCCGCCATCATCAGGCGCGGCACCCGCCGGAGCCACTGCGAACGATCCGGCCCCAACACCAGCGGGAGCACGATCAGCACCGTGAGCAGCGATGTCTCCGACCGGGAGAGGGAGGCCAGGCCCGCCGCAGCCCCCAGCACCGCAGCCCGCTGGAGTGAGGGGACCTCGCGGTAGCGGTAGGCGCACAGCAGCACCGTGCTCACGGTCAGGATGGCCATCGTCTCCGACATCAGCATGCCGTCGTGCGACCACACGTTCGGATAGAGCGCCGCCAGCCCCGCCGCCAGCAGGCCCACCCGATCCCCGCCCACCTTGCGGCCGGTCAGGCCCACCACGACGATGGTGAGGGCGCCGAGGGGCACCGACACCAGCAGGTGCTGGAACGTGGTGCCCAGCCCCAGCGCCGTGAACCCGGTCAGGTACAACAGGTAGAGCGGCGGGTGATCGGCGGACTGCTCGCTGATATTGGCGAACTTCAGGTAGTAGGGGTTCACGAAGCCGTTCCCGTCGGCCAGCACCCGTGCGGCCTCGTGGTAGAAGTACGCGTCACCCCACACCCGCGCGTCGCGGCGGAACCATGCGTAGGCCACACGCACGACGAGGCCGAGCACCGTGAGCAGCGCCAGGCGGGCACTGAACCGGTCGGAGGTCGCCACGCCGTCGTCGGTCGGCGTCGAGGGCCGCTCGAGGGTGACCGTCATCGGCTGTCCTCGCGCTGGGCGCGCAACAGGGCGATCTCCTCGGCCAGTGCCCGCACCTTGGCCTCGAGGCGGGACAGTTCCCACGAGAAGTGCACGACGACGAAGAACAGGAAGGCCAGCGCGGCGAGAAACAGGGCGCTGGGGGCGTAGTCGATCCCCAGCAGGTCGCTGAAGCGGTCGAGCAGGCCGGGTGCCACCGCCAGGGGCACCAGCAGCACGGCGATGCTGAGCCACAGCAACGCGTACTTGCTCCGTAGTTGGTGCAGCCGCACCAGCCGCAGGATGTGCACGATCGCACCGGCACCCAGCACGAGGGCAAGGACGTTGAGGCGGGTCATCGGAGCTTCTTCGAGCGTCTCGAGCCCGGTCGTCGCCTCGAGATCGACGCCAGGATCCCGACGAGCAGCCGCAGGTAGTTGAGCACCAACCAGAGCCGCACGCTGGACGGCTCGCCGCCGGCGCGGGGCCGCATCGGTGTGGAGACCTCCGCGATGCGGTAGCCGGCCTTCGTCACCATCAGCAGCACCTCGACGGTGTCGGCCAAGTACTCGACGGGGTAGTCCACGGCCAGTCGCTCGATGACGGGCCGTCCGAAGGCGCGCAGACCCGAGGTGGTGTCGGTGAACTGCTGGCCCGTGCTCCACCCGACGATCCGGTGCAGCAGCCCCATGGCGTGACGACGAAGCACCCCGACCTCGAAGTTGCCGGGCACCGCGAACCGGCTGCCCACCGCCATATCGGCACCGGCGTCGAGCGCGTTCAGCAGCACCGGCACCGAGGCCGGGTTGTGTTGACCGTCGGCGTCGAACACCACGACACGGTCATAGCCACGGTCGCGGGCATAGCGCAGCCCGGTGCGCACCGCGCCGCCGACGCCCAGGTTGAACGGCAGCCGCACCACGCGTGCTCCATGGCGGGCGGCGACGGCGGCGGTGGCGTCGAGCGATCCGTCATCGACCACCACCACGTCGAGGCCGGCGACGATGGCCTTGAGCTCATCCAGGGTGGCGCCCAGCGCGTCCGCCTCGTTGTACGCAGGGATGAGCACCAACGTGTCGCTCACGCTGCGACCACCGACCCGCGGGTCACCGCTGGTCCTCGATGTAGAGCCAGTCGCCGTCGACGAGATCGCACCGATGGGGGCGAGCCGTGCCCGTCCAGGCCAGCACGCTGAAGCGGTAGGGGAAGAAGTGCAGGTGCGGGTTGAAGGTCACCCGGTACGGACGTTGGCGGGGGACGACTATCACCAGGCGGCGGGCCGTGACGCGGCGCAGTTCGCTCAGCGCCGCCTGCAGATCGCGGACGTGTTCGAGGGTGTGGGTGGACACCACGGTGTCGAAGGCACCGTCACGGAACGGCAGATGCTCCACCAGGCCCTCACACAGCGCGAACCCCGCGTGGCCCAGCGCCCGGTCACCGGTGTGCAGCGCCACGTCGCAGCCCACCACGGTTCGGCCCGACGACAGACGGCCCGCGAGCTCTCCCTTGCCACAGGCCACGTCGAGCACGGTGGCGGCCTCTGACGCCTCGACGGCCGCGACCACGGCGTCGAAGCAACCCGGCGTCATGTCGGAGGTGCCGAGGTCGACTCGTGACTCGAGCGCCCGATAGAAGCCCGCGTAGCTCTCGGCGCTGAGCTCGAAGGCCTCGTCCTTGAGTCGGTCGATGGGGATCGGGAGTGGGCCGTAGAGACGTCGCGCCGCCCAAGCCGCTGCCCGGCTATCACGCAGCCGCGGCGGTACCCAGTCGTCGATGGCGGTATTGATACGGGTCACCGAACGCCGCGACAGCTTCATGCGCCCACCTTCGCCATTGCCGGCGACGGCAACGCCGCTGCACGGCGACCGTTCTGGCGTCGCGCCACCCGGTCGTGGAGGGGTTGTTCCACCAGCCGGTGGCTGAGCCAGGCCGCCCCCACACTGAGAACCAGTGCGCCCACGAACCTCTGTCCGAAGTGGTGGGCGAAGTCGGGCCAGCCGAACCACCGGCTCATCCAGGTGAGGAAGGATTGGTGCCAGAGGTAGATCCCGTAGGACAGCGTCCCGAGGAAGCGCAGCGGTGCGCTGTCGAGCAACGAACGACCCCGCCCGGTGGCCAGCGGCGCCAGCGCCAGCGGTGCCACGAGGCACAATCCGACGAGGCCATAGAGACCCTGGCGCAGTGCCTCCTGTAGGAAGTCGCCCCGCACCAGGCCGATGGGCAGGCCCAGCTGAGTGGCACCGAACAGGTAGGCCGCGATCCCCGCCGCCCACCATCGGGCGTGGTGCGAGCCCACCGACTGACACAGGTCCCCCACGACCGGGCGCCGCAAGCCCCAGACCCGCAGCACGGCCAGGCCCATCCCGAGGGCGAACTGGTCTGCCTGGGCCACGAACCACTGCGGCGTGATGCGCTCGAACGACGGGTCGAGCAGGTGGATCACGCCGCGGAAGGCGAGGCTGGTCACGTACAAGCCGGCGCACCAGCCGAGCAGCGCGCACGCCCTGCGGTCCACCGCCGCCGCCTCGGTGCCGGCGCGGAGCCGACGGCCGACGAGCCAGGTGAGCGGCGGGAGGCTCGCGTAGAACGCGAGTTCGGCGACCAGGCTCCATGACTGGGTCAGGCCGCTGATGGCCCGGTCGGTCACATAGGAGTGCAGCAGCGTCGCCGACCAGAACAGATCGCCAGCACCGTGCAGGCGAACCGCGCTACCGAAGACCACGGCGAAACCCAGCGCAACCCAGAAGGCGGGAAAGATTCGCACGGCACGGCGCAGGTAGAACGCACCGGGGGAGGGCGGATCACGGTGGTCGAGCACCGCCCGGGCGAAGGGGGAGAACAGCAGGAACCCCGACAGCACGAAGAAGATCGACACCCCGATGTCCAGGCGGCTGGTGAGCGCCCCGAAGCGACCCCAGTACGTGTAGCCGCTGTCGAAGGCCGAGTGGTGGGCCACGATGGCGATGGCGGCGAGCGCCCGCAGGCCATCGAAGCCGGGGTAGCGCGCAGGGACAGGTCCGGAACTCATGGGCGCGCCAAGCCTAGGCGGCGCCCCCGCTG
>JANMIX010000421.1:0-2020 GCA_031376015.1 Acidimicrobiia bacterium
TGGTTCACGAACATCAGGTCGGCGAGCCGGTCACCGGTCATGTCGGCGACGATGCTGATCAGGGCGGGCGAGGTGTCCACCAGACTTGAGGTGGCCACCGTGGCCCCCGTCGCCGGATCCAGCACCAGGGCGGTGGACAGCGCCAGGGACTCTTGCGGGACCGGCGAGCGTTCGGGAGACGCGTGAGAGGCACGGACCAGTTGGAGGACCGGGGTCTCGCCCGGTCCGCTGACCAGATGACCGAACCCCACCGGAGAGGGGTCCCCCAGCGCATCGGTGTCGCTGAACACTCGCCGCCACATCTCGGCCCCCCAACCGTCCAGCGCAACCAGGGTCAGGGTGACATGGTACGACTCGCTCGTCGCGGGATTCGCGGGCACTGCTGTGCTCACCTTGTACAGCATCATCAGCGCGCCCCGCCCGTGCCCGTCGGCGTCAAACGGCAGGGTGAAGATGATGTCGGCCGCCGGTTCGTGATGACGCCACAGGACAGCACCGTTGATCCCGTTGCGTCCCTCCACCGCGCCTGGCAGGCCCAAGGTCTGGTCCGCCACGAGCACATCGGGCTTGTGATCCCCATTCAGATCGCCCGTAGGAAGCAGGACCCGGTTGAAAATGGTGTAGCCGGGGCTGGCCGACGTCGAAGCCGAGCGATCCTGACCGCTCCTTGCTGGCACGGCGGCAGAGGGAAAGGCCCGATGGAGCGACGACACAATCGCGGCCACCGCGTCGCGTCGCGACGTCGCGGCACCTCCGGCGCTGCGCGCCCTTGCCGGCACCGGAGCCGCGCCAACCCACAGCACGGTAGCGATGGTCAGGATCCCCAGTCGACGCATGTGACACTCCCGGTTCCGTGCCGCCAAGGCGCCGCGAGCGGCGCGTACGGATTGTCCAGTTCGTGCAGCAGAAGTCGGACGATCAACCGCGGTCGTCACCAAGAAGTTCGGTCGATGAAGCGGTCCATCGCGGCGATCGCCTCACCGTCGCGTATCCGTCCTTCTCGTTCGAAGTGCGATAGAACGACCCGATGGCCGCCGTGACCACCGACGCCCCATATTTCGACCCCTACGACGTCGATATCAACGCCGACCCGTACCCCGCGTACGCGCGCCTCCGAGACGAGGCCCCCGCGTACTACAACGACCGCTACGACTTCTGGGCGCTGTCCCGCCACGCGGATGTGGAAAAGGCGCTGGTGAACTGGCAGACGTTCTCGAACACCCGCAGCGACATCCTCGACCTCATCAAGGCCGGGATCGAGCTGCCGCCTGGCGTGATCCTCTTCGAGGACCCGCCGATCCACACGATGCACAGGGGCCTCATGTCTCGCGTCTTCACCCCGAAGCGCATGGCCGCGCTCGAAGACGAAGTGCGAGCGTTCTGCGCCCGCTCACTCGATCCCCTCGTGGGCGCGGACCGCTTCGACATCATCGAGGAGCTGGCCTCGGTGATGCCGATGCGTGTGATCGGCTTGCTGCTCGGCATCCCCGAGCAGGACCAGGTCGCCGTCCGCAACAGGACCGACGCCAACCTACGCACCGTCCCCGGCCAGCCGATGGCCGTGAAGGAGGAGAACATCGCCAGCGGCGACCTGTTCGCCGACTACATCGAATGGCGGGCCCAGCACCCCTCCGACGACCTGATGACGCAACTGCTCAACGCCGAGTTCGTCGACGAGCTCGGCGAGACGCGGACCCTCACCCGTCAAGAGGTCCTCACCTACACCGCGGTCATCGCCGGCGCGGGCAACGAGACCACCGGACGGCTCATCGGCTGGTTGGCCAAGCTGCTCGCCGAGCACCCCGACCAGCGCCGAGAGGTCGTGGAGGACCGCTCCCTCATCCCCCGGGTCATCGACGAGGCGCTTCGCTTCGAACCGACCGGCCACGCCTCGGCCCGGTACGTGATGCACGACATCGACTACCACGGCAGAACGATCCCGGAGGGCAGCGCCATCCTCCTGCTGATGGCGTCGGCCAACCGCGACCCTCGCCGCTACGACCGGCCCGACGTGTTCGAC
>JANMIX010000041.1:0-5038 GCA_031376015.1 Acidimicrobiia bacterium
GGCCCGAAAAGGTTTTCTGGGCACTGCCCGGCTTTTGTTGGCGTAAACCGGGGTCCCCCCCACGGTGTCCAGGCCGAGGGCGGCGACGAACCCGACGGCGAGGAACGCTACCCGCTGGTACGGCACGCCTGCCCCACCGACGGTGAGACCGTCGTCCACGGAGAGCAGCGTGTGGCCCCGCGTCGAGGGCGTGCCCACCTGGGAGGCCGCCAGGCCGATGAGGCCCTGCAGCACCCCGGACAACCCGAAGGAGGCGATGAGCTTGATCACCTGACTGGTGTTGGCCACCGGGGCGAACACGAGGCGGTGCGAGAGCACTCCCAGGGCGGCGCCGACCGCCACCGAGATCACCAACGCGCCGAGGACGCCGAGGCCGGGGTGGTGCTCGAGAAGCGAGTAATTCACATAGGCACCGGCCACCCCGGTGGAGGCGTGGGCAAAGTTGAGCACTCCGCTGGCCCGGTACACGAGCACGATGCCTGCCGCAAGGAGAGCGAACACCGCTCCGATGCCCAGGCCGAAGATGGCGTACTGGAGGAAGATCACCGTGCGGCTCTCACTGGAGCGAGCTCACGGCGGGTCGGCGTCGCCGAAGTTGATCTCACCGCTCGTTCGGATGTACAGCCCGTTCTTCAGCATCAGCAAGATCGACGCCGTGCCGCCCAGATGGCGGTCGGGGCCGAACGTCAGGGGCGACGTGGTCCCGAGATCGAGGTTGGTGGTGGCCTCCAGCGTGGAGAGGAACCGATCTCGATCGGGCGCACCGACCGGGGCCAGCACCTGGGTCAGCAATTGCATGCCGACCCAGGCGGCCAGCGTGTGCCCGGTGATCTGGCCGCCTGGGTAACGGCGGCGCATGGTGTCGAGGTACTGGTGCATCTGCGGTGAGTTGCGATCGATGTAGGACAGGCCCGCGGTGTCGGTGATCACGAACTTGTCGCACGTCGCCCCGCACCCACCCTCCACCAGCGAACTCCAAGCGGCCTCGCCCACCCAGGTCACATCCCAACCCTGCCGCTGTGCGGCCAACCGCCCGAAGATGAGCACCACGGGGTTGGTGGCCAGCACGCCGTCGGCCCCGGCGGCGCGCATGCGCACCACGGCCGAGTCCATGTTGGTCACGGCCTCCTCCGCGGCCCCGATGGGCTCCTTGTCCACGACCTTCGCCCCCAGCCGGCCCAGTTCGCGCTCGAGCAGGGGGATCCCGTTGGCCTCGCTGGGCACGTTCAGGTAGGCGATGGCGACCTTGGTCGCCTTGGCGTACCGGACGGCCATCATCGACAGGAACCGGGCGTAGAACAACCCGCTGGGAGCGGAGGCGAAGTTGATGGGCGAGAGAGCGTCGGAGGTCTGGTTCTCGGCCCCACCCTGGACGAGAGGTACCCGCTTGGACACCAGGTAGGGGATCACCGACTGAAACGCGATCACCATGGGGTAGGTGTTGACCAGTGCGAACACCTGATCCTGTTCGACCAGCCGCCGCGCCGCGGTGAGGGCCTCGTCCTGGCAGGTCAGGCAGGCGTTGTAGGCGATGAGTTGCAGGCGGTACCCGGCCACGCCTCCCCGCAGGTTCAACTCGTCCACGAAGGCCTGCGTCGTGCGCAGCACCGGTTCGCCGAAGTCCCGCTGACCGCCCTGCAACGGCAGGATCGTGCCCAGCTTGATGACACCCTTGGGTGCCGGCGCCGTGGTCGAGGGGCCTCCTCTCGTGCCTCCCCCCGCCGACCTCGAAGGCCCGGAGGGTCCCGGCAGGAACCCACCCTGCACCGTGGTGGTGGGCGCCGCCGGTCCACCGCCGGCGGGTCCCGCCACCGTCACGTCGCGACTGGCGACGGTCACCGTGCGCGACGGCGTGCACGCGGCGAGGGTCGCCAAGGACAACAGCACGCCCAGTAGCGATCCCACGCGCCGTCCGGGCGAGGTGTTCCCCGGCATGGAACCCCGCTCGATCAGGCGGCGAAGGCGGCCGGCAACGGCACACCCAACGGACCGAGCCCCACCTTGCGAAGCCGGCCGTTCGCACCCGAGATGAGCCCGCCGATCAGTTCGGGAGCCCGGCCGATCTGCAGGAACGCCAGCAGTGGCAGTCCGCCCGAACCACCGCTACGGGCCATCCGCAACAGCATGGTCCGCGAGGCTCGCCCGGCCCGCAGCCTTCCGTGAGGTGTGACCGCGATCAGGTCGCGCAGCATCCGGGCCGCCCGCGCCTCGTGCTCGACCTCATCCGCGATCACCGAGTCGATGAAGGCCTTCGTCTCGTCGTCAACCACCAACCGCAACCACTGCAGCAGGTCGTCGGCGATGCCCTCACCCAGATAGGACCACATGGCTTCCTCGACGGCGTCGCCGGTTGACGCCCCGTGATAGGTGTCCAGGGCCTTTCGGTAGGGCCGCATCGCCCGCTCCGGGTCGGCGCCGAGCCGCTCGAGTGCCCGGAGGAAACCCTTGTGATGCCGCAACTCCTCCGCCGCGATCTGACGGAGGGCCTTGCGTTCGGCTTCGTCGGTCGTCGACTCAGCCTCCCGTTTGGCGTTGTCGTACGCCTTCCACTCCCCATACGCGATGGCGCCGAAGACACGGATGGTCGCAGTGCGTTGAGCCGTGGAATTCATGCCTCGACTGTAGACCTCGACATCGATTCGGGGAGTTCTCCACACGAAATACACAGGTTCATCCACTCGTTGTCCACCGGCGGGTACCCGTACCCTTCCCGTGGGGGAGGGAAACAAATGGCACTCATGGACGCACGGCAACGTGTGGGGCGGGGTTCTTCGGCTGCCAAGGTGGATCCGATCGAGGAACTCGATGAGCTCCTGCTGCGGATGTTCTCCTTGGTCGAGGAGGGCCTCACCGCTGCGACGGAAGCCTTTCTTACCGGCAACCGCACCGTGGCGAGCCGGGTTGTCGCCGCCGATCGCGAGCTCGACGGCCTGCAACGCAAACTCGAGTGCGGGGTGGAGGACTGCCTTCGCGAGCCGGCCTCGCTCGATGGCAACTCCATGCGCCACCTCGTGTCCCTGTTGCGAATCGCCCCCGAACTGGAACGCAGCGGAGACCTCATCGAGTACATCGCGCTGCGCACACCCCAGCGCCTCGCGACCATGCTGCGACCCGAAGCCCGGTCGCTGCTCGAAGCGATGGGCCGCCTGGCCTCCACCATGTGGTGGCGCGCCTCGGACGCGTATCAGGAACGATCACCCGACGCGCTGGCCACCCTCATCGCGCTCGACCGCGAACTCGACGAACTGCAGATGCGGATGACCGCGGAGCTCGCGGATTCGGGTATCTCGGTGGCGGTGGCCATCGAGATGGGCTTGGTCAACCGCTTCTACGAGCGGCTGGGCGACCACGCCGTCAACGTGACGCGACGCCTCAGGTATCTCGCCGGCCCCTGACACTGACCGACCCGACCCGCCTTGACCACCCCTTGGCCGTCCCGGTCCTGAGGGTCTTCCCCACGGCGGGCGTCGCTCCACGTACGATCGCCGCGTGGGTGTACTCGACGGGGTGAAGGTCATTGAAGTGGGCCTGCTGGTGCAGGGACCTCAGGCGGCTGCGCTGATGGCGCAGCTCGGCGCCGAGGTGATCAAGGTCGAGCTACCCGGCTTCGGCGACCAGGCCCGCTGGGTCATCAAGCCCGGCAACACCCGCAGCCCGTTCTTCGATGCCTGCAACCGCGGCAAGCGCAGCGTCACCATCGACCTGCGCGCCCCCCAGGGCGCGGCGGCGTTCCGGACCCTGTGCGCCACCGCCGATGTGGTCATCTCCAATTTCAAGCCCGGCACCATGGACGACTGGCAACTGGGCTACGAATCGCTCGCCGCCACCAACCCGGGCCTGGTCTACGCCGCGGGTTCCACGTTCGGCCCGGTCGGCCCCGATGCCGCTCGCGAGGGCACCGACCTGGCCGCCCAGGCCGCAGCCGGGCTCATCGCCACCACCGGCACCGACGGCAGCGAGCAGGGTCCGGTCGGGGTCACGCTCGCCGACCACATCGCCTCGCAGAACATGGTCGTCGGGATCCTGGGTGCCCTGCTGCGCCGGGCCACCACCGGACGAGGCCAGCAGGTCGAGGTCTCACTGCTCGGTGGGCAGGTGTGGGCGCAGGCGAGCGAATACACCGGTTACTTCCTCAGCGGCGATCGGCGGGCGCGGGCCAACCGGGGCCACCCCCTCATCCCCGGCATCTACGGTTTGTTCCCCACCAGCGACGGAGGCATCGCCATCACCGGCGTCGTGGGCGATCGTCGGGCCGACTTCTTCCGAGTGGTGGGTCGCGCCGATCTGGTCGAACACACCCGGTTCAACGAACTGGTCCTCGATGACCACACCAAGAGCGACCTCTTCGACGAGCTGTCCTCGGCCTTCAGAACCCGCACGACCGCGCAATGGTGCGAGGTGCTGCAGGCCGCCGGGCTCCGCTATGCCCCGGTGCGCGACCACGCCACTGCCTCTGAGGATCCCCAACTCTGGGAGAACGGCTATCTGGCCAAGGGCCTCGGGGCCGACGGCGTCGAGCAGACGATCGTGGGCTGCCCGATCCGTTTCGGCGCCGACGAGGTGCACCTGGGGGGACCGCCGCCGGAACTGGGCCAGCACACCGAGTAGGTGCTCGTCGAAGCCGGCTTCAGTTGGGAGGAGGTGGCCGCGCTGAGCGACGCGGGCGTCATCTGATGCCGGGTCGGGACCCGAACCCTGATGTTGTCACGGGGATCGATGGGCTCCGTCGGTGTCGCTGGAGCGTCAGCGCCGAGGACTACGTCACCTACCACGACCTCGAATGGGGCCGCCCCGTACTCGACGACACACGGCTCTACGAGAAGTTGTGCCTCGAGGGATTCCAGTCGGGGCTGTCGTGGCTCACCATCCTGCGAAAACGAGAGGGCTTCCGGAGCGCCTTTGCCGGATTCGATCCTCGAAAGGTGGCTCGCTTCGGAAGCCGCGACGTGCAGCGCCTGTTGGGAGACGCCGGCATCGTTCGCCACCGGGCGAAGATCGAGGCCGCCATCGCCAACGCCAGCGCCACGCTGGCAGTGCA
>JANMIX010000043.1:0-2886 GCA_031376015.1 Acidimicrobiia bacterium
CGGTAGGCGGTGTGACGAGGGGTCTCCTCGTGCACGGGCTCAGCGAGGAAGGCGTCGTCGGTGCGGAGCACCGGACGCCCTGTGGTCGAAACGTTGGTGGTCATGGTGTCCTCCTGGTCGTCGATGCCAGTTCCTTGCTGGCACCTCCAACTCTGGTGGGGAGGTGCCCGGCACCGTAGGGCCGAAAGTCCCAGCGCTGGCCGCCGGAAGGCTCGACATGGCCCGCACGCCGGCGCAGGTCAGTACCGGGAAGCCACCTGGAGGAGCTTCATCTCTGCGCTTCCTCCGTGAATGGGTCAGCCCCGAGCCAGCGAGGTGAGGACGGCATCCATGCGACGGCTCGCCTCGTCCGCGACCGGCCGCAGCTCGTCCCGACCGGGCAGGTTCACCATGATCTGCGGGTCGAGGATCAGCACCGTGGACCCACCGTCCTGTTCGCGGACCACGACGTTGCACGGCAGCAGCGCACCGATCTCCCGGTCGATCTCCAGCGCCCGGTGGGCCAACTCGGGATTGCAGGCGCCGAGGATGACGTAGGGCTCCATGTCTTCCCCGATCTTCTCCTTCAACGTCGCCTGGACGTCGATCTCGGTCAGGACACCAAACCCCTGCTCGGCCAGGGCCTCCCGCGTCCTGGTGACCGCGTCGACGTGAGGCAGGTCAAGGGTGATGCTGCGTACGTACGTCATGGGGACTCCTTCGCTCGCTGGTGAGTCGCGGACGTCATCGGGGTCAGGACAGCACGAGGAACAGCTTTTCCAGCTCCGCGTCGCTCATCGTCGCCTTACCGGCCCCTTGATCGGTCAGGCACTGGCGCATCCCGGTCGCCAGGATCTTGAAACCGGCACGATCGATCCCGCGGGCCGCAGCAGCCAGCTGTGTCACGACGTCAGCGCAGTCCCGGCCTTCCTCGATCATGCGGATGATTCCGCCCAGCTGCCCTTGCACCCGCCGTAGCCGAATGGTTACCCCCGCCAAGTCCTCGGGTTCGATCTGCATGTCGTCGCTCCACTTCGTGATGCGGAAACCCTGGGCACTACTGATTGCATGCTTCTCATGTCTAGGGCAGGATACCCCAGGGGGTACTTCTCGGCGTCAGCAGGGAAGGTGACGTCGGCCCGCATCGGGCTTCAGATGAAGAGCAGCTGGGCTCCGGCGGTGAGATCGATGAAGTCGCTCGCACTGATGATCGCCTCAACCCCCTCGTACAGGTCGGCCTCCGTGAGGTGGTTCATGTCGGCACTGAGCCGACAAGCCCACAGGTGACCGCCGGAGGCGACGATCTGCTCGAGGAACTCGGGCACTTCCGGTACGCCGAGGGCGGCGATGGACTTCTTCATCTGGTGGGTAGCCATCCCGGTCATGCCGGGCATCGGTGTCAGGCCCATCGGCAAGTGGGTTGCGGTGTTGCCGACCGGGGTGAACTTCAAGTCGTTCATCCGGGACTTGGTAATCATGTCCAAGCCCCAGAAGGTGAAGAACAGGTGCGTCTCCACCCCCTCGCCGAGAGCAGCATTTCCCAGGATCAGGCCCGGGTACGCCATGTCCAGGTTGCCCTTGGAACAGATGATGGCGAGCTTGCGGTCAGTCTCGACGTCGTCATGAAAGACCGGGATGATGAGGTCCTGGGTGGCAGTCACGGTGTGCCTTTCGTCCGTGCACGGCTAGACGCAGCCGCGCGGCTTGGGGAGACCGGCGATGTAGGCCATCTTCTTGGCCGGCTTTCTCGGGAAGAGCGTGAACTGCTCCTTGGTGGGGACCCCGCCGACGGCCTGCACGCGACGGGTGGTGGCGGTCTCGCGCTGCGTCCTGAAGTCGTCCCGCAGGAAACGGATGACCTTCCAGTGCGCGTCGGTGAGATCGATCTCGATGTTCTGGGCGAGAACCTTGGCGAGGTCTTCATCCCACTCGTCGTACTCTGTGAGGAACCCCTCACCGTTCACGTGGATCTCGCGGCCGTTCATCGTGGTGACAGGCATGGTCGACTACCCCTTCCAACTGCGTTGCGCTGATGTGGTGGCGGTCGGCTCGACCGCTTTTTCCGTCTGCTTGCCTGCCATCGACATCAGGGCCGGCATGGGGGTCCTGCGGCCGGGAAGGAGCACGTTCCAGTACACCCAGCGGAACATCACCTTGCCCCAGTGGTTCACCGCAGTCTCCTTCAACAGACTGAAGGGACCCACTCCCGGCAGTGGGTACTTGCCTGGCAGCGGCTCGGTGTCGTAGTTGAAGTCGATGAGCAGTCCCTTGCCGTGACCCGTCTCGATGAAGCAGTTTGCGTGCCCGTCGAACTTCGCGGTCATCGGCCGGCCCTCTACGTGGCGCAGGAAGTTCCCGGGGAAGAGGTCCATCGAGAAGTGGGCCACCGAGCCCGCTTTGGAGGCAGGGATGTTGGAGGCGTCACCGATGGCGAAGATGTTGGAATGCGCACTGGAGAGCAGCGTCTCCTTGTCAACTGGCACGTAGTTCAAGTCGTCGCCCAGGCCGGAGCGGGCGATGCAGTCCGCGCCCATGTTGACCGGAACGGTGACGAGCAGGTCATACGCGACCTCGCGCTCGTCGAAGGACACCAGCATCTTGGCCTCGGGGTCGATCGACTCGACCATGAAGTCGGGCTCAAGGACGATCTTCCGCTCGTCGAGCATGCTGCCCAGGTACCTCGAGGACACCGGCTTGGTGAACGCGCCTTCCAGCGGCGTGACGTACGTCATCTCGACGCGGTCCCGCATGCCCTTGTCGCTGAAGAAGGACTCGGCGAGGAAAGCGAACTCCAGGGGCGCCACCGGGCACTTGATCGGCATCTCGGTGACGTGCACGACGAGCCGGCCGCCCTCCCAGCTCCGCAGCTTCTCCTCGAGCCGTCGGGCGCCGTCGAAGGTGTAGAAC
>JANMIX010000057.1:0-3018 GCA_031376015.1 Acidimicrobiia bacterium
CCGGCGGCTCGAAGGAGTCGGTGCTGGCGGGGAACCCAGGAAGTTCCGGCGTCACCGGCAACCAGGGGTCCGGCGGTGGGCCCTCGACGCCGGGAGGTGCCACCGGGAATGGCTCGGGAGGCTCCACGACCCCGGGCGCCACCGGCGGCTCCGGTTCGGGAACCGGCGCCGGATCGGGAGGCAGCGGCTCGACGGGTGGTTCCACCGGCGGCTCGACCGGCGGGAGCGGATCCACCGGCGGCTCGACCGGCGGGGGCAGTTCGACCGGCGGGGGCGGCGCCACCGGTTGCACGTCGCCTCCCGGCTCGGCCACCGGGGTCAGCGCGACAGAGATCAAGCTGGCGGTCGGGCTCACCAACGTCGTGGGCCCCGCGGCCAACAGCCTCTTCGGGATCCCCACGCCCCAGGAGCAGCAGGCGTTCTTCAATGCGATCTTCGACTCGGTGAACAAGGAAGGCGGGATCGCCTGCCGCAAGCTGGTGCCCAAGTACTACCTCATCAATCCCGCCGACCAGAACGAGCTGCAGAAGGACTGCCTCGACATCGTCAACTCCGGTGCCTTCGCCCTGCTCGACACCGGCGGCTACGCCGTGATCGGCCCGCTCTGCTACGCCCAGCACCACTTCCCGTACTTCGGCGGCTACCTGCTGACCAAGAAGCAGGGGGCCCAGGGTTACCCGTACCTGTTCGACCTCGGACAGTTCGACCGGCTGTTCCACGACACCGTGTTCGCCTTGAACAGCCGGCAGTTCTTCTCACCGGCCAAGGGGTTCAAGAAGCTCGGCATCATCTACCACGACTGCTACCCCGAACTCATCGCCCAGTCACTCGCCGCGCTGCACGCCGTCGGGCTGCAGGACTCGCAGATCTCGACCTACAACTTCGGTTGCCCGACCACGTTCGCGACGCCCAGCGACATCGCCCAGGCCGTGCTGAAGTTCAATCACAACGTCACCCACATGACCGAGGTGGCGGCCGTGGGTGACCTGGCCAACTTCACCTCGGTCGCCGAGCAACAGGGCTTCCGCCCCCAGTGGGGCCTGGGCGACGACCAGGTGATCGGCACCGCCTACGGCAGCCAACCTCCCAACGCCAACAACTTCGCCAACGCCATCGCCATCACCGAGAGCCGCAACGGCGAGGAGCGCACCGCGGGCATGAAACCCACCGCGGGCACGATCAAGTGCGACCGTTACCTGACCTCGCACAAGTTGGCGCCGACGTACCAGCAGAAACCCCTGGCCGGCAACGCCTGCGATCAGGTCTGGATGCTGAAGGCGGCGGTGGAGAACGCGACGAGCATCCGCGTCGACGCCCTGGCGGCGGGGTTGCAACGGGCCAAGTCGATCGATTTCTCCTATCCGCAGGGGCCCAATGATTTCTCGGCGCCCGGAGAGACGACCGCCGGCCAGTACTGGCGAGCGGCGCAGTTCTACCTGAACTGCAAGTGCTGGAAACTCATCGACACCACGTTCCACCCACCGTTCGGATGAACACCGCCATGGCTGAGCACCTCCTCCAGGTCCGCGACGTCTCCTTCGCGTATGGGCAGACCCAGGTGCTCTTCGGCGTGTCGCTCGACGTGCAACGCGGCGAGGCTCTTGCACTGCTCGGCACCAACGGCGCCGGCAAGTCGACCCTGCTACGGGTCATCGCCGGTTTGGAACGCCCCAGCGCGGGATCGGTCACCTTCGCGGGCCAGGACATCACCGGGGTGCCGGCGGAAGACCTGGTGGGTCGAGGTATGGCGCTCATCGCCGGCGGCCGGGCCGTGTTCACCGACATGACCGTCGAGGAGAACCTGGAGATGCAGGCCCTCGGCATCCGCAAACAGCACGACGTGGTGCGCCAGCGCATGGACAGCGTGTACGCCGCCTTCCCCCGCCTCAAGGAGCGCCGCTCGCAGGCGGCAGGGCGGATGTCGGGCGGTGAGCAGCAGCAGTTGGCGTTGGCCAAGGCGCTCCTGCTCGAGCCCACCCTGCTCTGCATCGACGAACTCTCCCTGGGTCTCGCCCCCATCG
This sequence comes from Acidimicrobiia bacterium, assembly GCA_031376015.1. Classification (GTDB taxonomy): domain Bacteria; phylum Actinomycetota; class Acidimicrobiia; order Acidimicrobiales; family JACDCH01; genus JANMIX01. The sequence goes on from JANMIX010000057.1 coordinate 2,022, forward strand.
TGGTGCAGGAACTCATGGACATCGTGCGCAGCCTGAACGAGCGGGGGATCACCGTGATCGTGGTGGAGCAGAGCCTCAACATCGCCGCCCAACTCTGCGACCGCGCCATCTTCCTGGAGAAGGGCGAGGTTCGCTTCGAAGGCCGCACCAACGACCTCATCGAGCGCGACGACATCGCCCGCGCCGTGTTCCTGGGCGGGGCCTCCGACGGGGCCGGGCGGCCGTCGTCCACCCGATCGGAAGAGATGCCCTGACATGGCGACCTACGTACTCGTGCACGGCGGCGGCCACGGCGGGTGGTGCTACCAGCGAGTGGCCCGACTGCTGCGCGATGCCGGCCACGACGTGTACACCCCGACGCTCACTGGGCTGGGCGAGCGATCCCATCTACTCGGGCCGGCGGTCGACCTCAGCCTCCACATCGAGGACATCGTCGCCGTTCTGCGGACCGAAGACCTGCACGACGTGATCCTTGTGGGCCACAGCTACGGCGGAATGGTGATCACCGGCGCCGCCGACCGTGCCGTCGATCGCGTCGCCAAGCTTGTGTACCTGGACGCGGCGACCCCGGTGAACGGCCAATCACTGCGCGACGTGGCCGGCCCGATCATCGAGGCGGTCCGCCCCATGGGCGCCGTGGTGGATGGCATCGAACTCGTGCTGCTGCCCGCGCCAGAGGCCGGTCTGCTCTACGGCGTCACCGATCCCGCCGATCTGGCATGGATGGCCGAGCGCCTGACCCCGCACCCATGGGTCTGCTTCGAGGAGAAGCTCGAACTGACCAACGAACCGGCGCTGTGGGCCATCCCCCAGTACCACGTGGTGTGCACGTCGACGCTGGCCACCCGCGACCCCGCCCTCATGGAGGCGGCGAGCCAAGCCGGACGGCTGTGGGACATCGACACTGGCCACGACCTCATGCTGACCGAGCCCGAAGCGTGCGCCGGCGCCCTACTCCAGGTCGCCGAGGGGCACTGACGGTGCGGCTGGACGGATC
>JANMIX010000061.1:0-2054 GCA_031376015.1 Acidimicrobiia bacterium
AAGCACAAGGGCCTCACCATGTTCCTGGTGCCGCTTAAGCAGCCGGGCGTGGAGGTGCAGGCGGTGTACACCCTCTCGGGCGAGCGCACCAACATCACCTACTACACCGACGTACGCGTGACCGACGACTGGCGGATCGGCCCCGTCGACGGCGGCTGGGGCGTGATGACGTTGTCCCTGCAGGACGAGCACTCCGCCGGGTTCGGCTCCCGTATCGGCGCCCTGCTCGAGCGCACCGAGGCGTGGGCTGCCGAGACCCTCGATGAGGACGGCAACCCCATGCTCGACGACGGCGACGTTCGCCGCCGGCTGGGCCGAGTCGCCACCGAGTACGAGGTGTCGATGCTGCTGCAGCACCGCGCCAACTGGATGGCCGACCAGGGCAATGTGCCCGTGGCCGAGGGACCGATGTCCAAGCTGTTCAGCTCCGAGGCCATCGAGCGCGCGGCCCAGGACATCTGCGAGATGATCGGCCCCGACGCTCTGCGCAGTTACTTCGAGCCCAGCGCGCCCGTGGGCGGGCGTATCGAGCACACGCTGCGTTACTCGCTGGGCACCACCATCTATGCCGGCACCAGCGAGATCCAGCGCGGCATCATCGCCCAACGGGGGCTCGGCCTACCCCGCTGAGGGAGAATCACTCTGGGTCCGCCGGAGGCTCTGATCTCACAAGGAGACTGAGCTATGTCGGCACCTCGGAAGTGTGACCAGGAGATCGTGATCGTGCGGGGCCGCGTAGGCCAAGGCCTCGCTACACGGCTACGACCTGGACGAGCCGCTCGAGGCCCTGGAAGTCATCCGGGTTGCGCGTGTACAGCGGCAGCTCAGCAGCCAGTGCGGTTGCTGCGATCAGCAGGTCGACGGCTCGCGCACCTCGAGCTTTGCGGCCTGTCGCCATCACCGCAGCGAACACGCGCCCGTAGGCGCGCGCCGCGTCCCCGTCAAAGGGGAGTGGATCGAACGTGGCTTCGGCTCGCTGGAGACGATCCTGACGGCGACCGCGCTCGTCCGGGTCGGCCGTGGCGTGTGGGCCCGCGGCCAGCTCAGCCAGGCTGACGGCGCTCACCGCGACGGTCAACGGAAGTTGCTCGTTGCCAATGTTCTCAAGATCGATGAGAACCGACGTATCGAGCAGACCTCGCTCGTGGCGTCTTTCAGGCACGCGGCATCGCATCTGGGTCCGCGGCGGCGTCGAGGTCCGATCGGAAGCGCCTGTAGTCCAGGCCGGGTGCGGACCTGAACACGGCCACGGCGGTCTCTGTTGCCACGAATCGGTGGCGACGGAGTGGAGTCAGCTCGCCCACCGGGACGCCGTTGCGTGTCACGACGAAACTCTCACCCTCATCGAGTTCGCGCATGATCGCTCCGCTTTGGTTGCGTAGCTCTCGCTGGCTGATCTCTCGACTCACCGCGCCACTGTAGCACGCCGTGCTACGCCAATTCGGACTTCGCTCGGCACTCGAGTTGGTTAGGCCGCGTCGGTCAGTCGGGTAACTGCAACGGGGCCGCGGCGGTGGGGAAGCGGGTCGCTTTCGCCTGTGCGGTGCGCTTCCATACCATGACCGAACGGTTGAAGCGCAGGATCTCCACTCCGTCCTGGTTGAGGCCCCTGGTCGTGCAGCTCACGATGCCGGCCTCCGGGCGCGACTTCGACTCGCGTAGTTCGGTGATGATGCTCTCGGCATAGAGGGTGTCGCCCACGAAGAGCGGGTTGGTGAGGGCGATGTCGGTCCAGCCCAGGTTGGCGATGGCGTTCTGGGAGATGTCCGACACCGAGATGCCCAGCACCATGGCCACCGACAGGCCCGAGTTCACCAGCAACCGGCCATGCGGGCTGGCCGCCGCGAAGTCGGCGTTGAAGTGCAACTGGTTGGTGTTCATCGTCAGCAACGTGAACCAGCTGTTGTCGGCCTCGGAGATGGTGCGGCCCAACGGGTGCTTGTAGACGTCGCCCACGGCGAAGTCTTCGTAGAAGTTGCCCACCGCGTGGTGGACCACCGGTCCCTGCGTCATACGACGACTCCCTGTTCGTGTAGTCCGGCGATGTCCTCCTC
>JANMIX010000068.1:0-11747 GCA_031376015.1 Acidimicrobiia bacterium
GGCGCCGGCCGGCGATCCCGAAGGGTTCGCCGAGGCACTGGCCGACGTGCTGCAAGAACCGGACCGGGCACGGTCCATGGGGACGGAAGCCGCTCGCCGCATCCGTCTGCTGTGCGCACCCGAGGTGGTGGCGGCCCAGACCCTCGACGTCTACGAGCGGGCGATCGCCAACTCGGGGGAGCACACTCCGAGATGACCGCCGGCATGCCGGCCCAGAACGGCGGATTGATCTCGAGGCTCATCCACGCCGGCGCCTGGTCGGTTGTCGCCCACCTCACCACGGCGGCGTCGGCCTTCGCGGTGTCGATCGTGGTGGCCCGCCAACTGGGCACCGCCGAGTTCGGGAACTACTCGTACTACCTGTGGCTGGCCCGCCTGCTCGCCATCCTGCTCGCCTTCGGGATCCCCAACACGCTGAGCAAGTTCGTGGCCGAACGGCTCGGCGCCGGTGACGACGGGGGTGCCGAGGCGGTGCTGGGCCTGGCCGCCCGCTTCCATCTCCTCCTGTTGCCTGCCGCCGGCGGCGTGGCGGCCGTCGCCACATGGTTCCTCAGCCACGACGGCACCCTCACCGCCATCGTCGGGGCCGGCGCCGCGGTGTTCCTCCTGGGTTCCGATTTCGACGCGTTGCTGCCGGCACTACGCCGATTTCGTGAGTTGAGCACGCTGTCGATGGGCACGAGCGTGCTGCTGGTCGTCTCCACCGTCGTGTGTGCGTGGCTCGGGGTGTCGTTCCGGGTGTACCTCCTGTTGCAGGTGCTCACGACGCTGGTGGGGGTGCTGTGCGGCACCTGGTTGGCGCGAGCCGCGCTGCGTCGGGCCCGCGGGGCGGTGCTCGACCCTGCCGGTCGCACTGCGTTCGTGCGGTACGCCCGCATCATGACTGCCGGCGAGTTGGTAAACGCCGTGCTGTGGGGTCGCCCCGAGGTGCTGTTCCTTCAGCGCTACAGCGGGGACGTGGCCGTCGGGCTCTACTCCGCGGCGCTGCGGCTCTCCAGCCTGGCCGCCATCCTCCCGCTGGTGGCGGCCCAAGCGGTGATGCCCGAGTTCGCCCGTCTGCGCGGTGCCGGCGACGAAGAGGGGCTCAGGGCCGCGTACCCCGACGTGTGCCGGGTGCTGGCCGTGGTGGCCGCGCCCCTTGCCATCCTGGGCGCTGCCGTGGCCCATCAGGGCGTGATCGTCGTGTACGGCGCCCCGTTTGCCGGCGCCGCCACGGCCACGGCCCTGCTGATGATCGCCAGCTTCGTGAACGCCGTCTCGGGACCCGCCACGGCGGCCATCGTCACGGGGTTCCGGCCCCGCTTCCTGGCCGAGATCGGCGCTGTCACCGCGGTGCTCAACGTGGTGCTGGCCATCCTGGTGATTCCGCACCACGGCGTGCTGGGTGCGGCCGCCGTGAACGCCGGGATCCAGGTGTACTGCGTGATCTTCGGCGCCATCTACGTCCAGCGCCGTATGGGTCTGCGCTACCCGCTGGTCGCAACGCTGCGGATGTTGGCGCTGGCCGGGATCGCGGCCGTGCCGACCTGGCTCCTGGCCCGCACGCTCGGAGGCCTCAGTGGCCTCGTCGTGGCCGGCGCGGTGGGCCTGCTTCTCTACCCCGTGCTGCTGGTCGTGACCGGCACCCTCGACGCGCAGGACCTGGCCCGGCTACGCCGGCGCGACGCACACACCTGAGGACGGTGGCAACGCGGTCGCTGGGCGGTCGATCAGTTGGGGTTGAGCACGGTGAAGCGCACCGACTTCACCGTGCGATTGCCCGCCAGATCGGTCGCCACGACCTGGGCCGTGTACAGGCCGGGCACCAGCGTCGGTGACGGCTGGTTCTGCCAGGTGACCGAGGCACCCGGGCAACCGCTGCAGGCGTTGGTCGGCCCCTGTACCAGCGTTGATCCGTTCAACTCGCGGTAGTAGGCGACCGTCACCGAGATGACCTGATCGTTGTCGCCGGCCGTGCCGTTGACGTCGACCGTGTCGTTCAAGCTGAACAGCGTGTCGGGGGCGGTGTTGATCACCAGGTCAGGGGCGTCGCCATCCACGGTGATCGTGACGGCGTTGCTGTGGGCCGACACGTTGCCACTGGGATCGGTCGCCACCGCGTCGATGGTGAAGGTGCCCGAGGCGAAGGTGAGGTACGCACCCCAGCCGCCGTTGGCCGCCACCGTGGCGCTCCAGACCCGGAACGAACCGTTGAGGATGGTGATGGTGGCACCGGGCTCGCCCTGGCCGCCGATCTGGTAGGTGGCGGGCAGGTAGGCGCCGTTGGTCGGCGTGAGAATCGTCGGCGCGTCGGGTGCCGTGGTGTCGGGGATCGACGTGTCCACCTTGAAGGCCCGAGGCGCACTCGAGGTGCTGCGGTTGGCGGCACGATCCACCATGTAGGCGGTGACCTGATGGTCACCGTCGGCCATGTTCACCACCAGGCCCCACATGCCGGCGTTGTCGGTCGTGGCCGAGCCGTAGACGGTCATGCCATCCTCGTTGCGCACCGTGACGAGCGAGCCCGGCTCTGCGTTGCCCGAGACGGGAACGTTGTTGGTGGTGACCGTCGAACCCGCCGAGGGCGCCACCACCACCGGGGTGGCGGCGATGGTGTCCTTCACCGACGAGGCGGTCGCGGTCCCGATCACGTTGCTGGACGCGTCGAGGAATCGCGCCCGGGCGGTGTAGGCACCCTCGGGCAGGGAGCCGAGACAGTTTCGATCGAAGCTGCCCGAGCCGCTGGGCGGGCCACTGAAGGGACCGCAGCGGACCACGTTCGCGCTGTCGAGCACGCTCAACTCCACCGATGCCGCAGCGCTGGGGCCTTCCCAGGTGCTGGGTACGCCCATGAAGGCTTCCAGTTCGTTGGTGTAGCCATCACCGCCGTCGTCCAGGGTCACCAGCCCGCCGGGCGGGATGCTGACCGAGGTCCGCTTCATGATCGAGGTCAACGCCGAGTCCATGGAGACGCCGGAGGGATCCGCGGCCGTGACCTTGAGTTGGATCACGCCATCGGCCAGTGCCGGGTCGAGCGAGGAAGGGCTGAAGCCGATGCTGAAGGAGCCGTCGGCTCCCGCGGTTGTGGCCGCCGTACGGGTGGCACCCACGCTGTCCACCAGCAGAGCGGTCACGCTGCGGGCGCTCCATGCCTTGCCCGACAGCGTGAGCGAATCGCCGGCGCGCAGCGTGCGCGGTGAGGGTGTCACGGTGGGCACGCAGGCCAAGTTCGGCGTGGTGCCACCGGGATAGGCATTGGCGGCGCTGCCGGCCGAGGCGCCGTAACTGACGCCCGCAGGGGAGTCGCCGGCGCCGCCCAGGTTGTTGCGGCAGGCGACTTCGCCGTTCACGTCGTTGCGCAGCCCGGCCGAGGAGGCCAGGGCGGCGTTGCCGATCACGAGGGGCTGCAGAGAAGTCACGGTGTTGTCGGCCACCACGCCCCCGGCGGCGCCGGCGAGCACGATGCCGCGGCGATTCGCCCCGCTGTCGCTCAAGGTGTTGTGCGTGACGAGTACCGATTGGGCGGCGGGCTCACCGGAGGGCCCGCCGAGCGAGGTCCCAAGGCCACCGACCACCGCGATGCCACCGAGGTCCATGGTGTTCGACGACGCATCGCCTTCGAGTTTCAGGTCGTTGCCGGAGATGCTGCCGCTGGAGGAACCGCTCACGACGATGCCCGACACCGCCTTGGTGGGTGCCGCTCCCAGTTGGCTACGCACCATGTTGGCGCTCACGTCGAACCCATTGACGCCCACGAGCACGACCGGCAACCGCCCGCCGCTGTGACCGGTGCCGGCCGGCGCGGGCACGGGTGGATTGCGGTCATCGAAGCGGCCGATGTTGTTGGCCTGCACCACAACCTGGGTGATGGCACCGGGAGTGCCGGTGGCCTGCACCCGCAGCGCGATCTGATCGGCGACGGCCAGTTCGGGAGCGACCATGGCGATGGCGTTGGCATGCACCACCACTGCGGAAATCACTGCGGTGCCGCTCTGGCGCACGTCGATGCCCACCACCGGGGCCGGCACCGACGGTCCCTGGCCGGAGGCCGAGAAGGCGACGAGGTTGTTGTCGGCGGTGAGGCCGTTGATTGCCGCAGGCGTGAGCGAGACCGACCCGGCGGTACCGCCGGCGCCGTAGGTGACCGTCCGGCTGGTGCTGGACGCGACCGCCATGATCCCGCGGTCGACCATGGGGCCGGCGAGGATCCGGTTGTCCAAGACCTTGGTGCCGCTGGCACCCAGCACCACGACCGGCCGGCCCACCTGCACGAATGTCAGCCCCGAGATCGTCGTGTTGTCGTTGCCGGCCAGCACGGCGATGCCAGCCTCGTCGCCGGCGCCGTACAACGTGGCCCCGTTGGATCCGGCCCGGAGAGTGAGACCGGTGAGCGGTGTTGACCTTACGACGATCGCTGCGCTGGTCACACCGTCCACCCCGCCACCGTGGGGGGCGGCATCGGAGATGTTGCAGTTGCCGGAGAGCTCGATGACGGCATCGGTGGTGCTGGTGGGAACCGCGTCGACGGCGGCCTGGATGGCGGCAGTGTCGCCCGAGCCGTTGCAGTTCACGGTGGCCACCACCTGGGCGGCCAGCGCCCGCGGGATGACCATCATTCCGCCTGCGAGAGCCGCCACTCCGACGATCCGGCGAAAACGTGCATTCATCACAGATGGACTATTCGCTGTGAAACAGACAATTCCCTGCCCTCACACGGAGGAGTCCGATCTTCGCGAACCCACCGTTGAACGGCGCCGTACACCGGGAGAAGCAGCGAGGCGCACCCTCGAAGGGTGCGCCTCGCCGGCGATCCAGTGGCTGTACAACTCTGCCGGCCAAGGCCGGCGTCACTCAGTGCAGGACGGCGTAGAGCTGGACGACCAGCCGGCCTGAGTTCTCGTTGTACTGGATGTCGGCCACATTGAGGTGGGTGCGGGCACCCGGGCTCACCGCCACGGTGGCGGTGTACTTGTGCCCCGCGTCGCAGACCCCGGTGCCGCTGAGCGGCTTCCAGGTGATGGGCCCGCCGTCGACGTAGACGTCGAGCACATCGGCGAAGGGCGTCATGCCGGCGTAGCGGTGGTCGATGAAGTTCACCGCATTCTCGGCGGAGCACTCCGCATCCGCGGTCCACAGCGGGTTGCCAGTCCAGTAGTTGTAGGTGCCACTGATCTCGAAGCGGTAGTGGGCACCGACCGCCAGCGGCGGGGTGTCGATGCCGCCGGGATCCGCGCTGTCGATCACCAGGGTGCCCATGGGGATCTCGTCGACGGCGAAGACCTGCACGACGAGGCTGCCGCCATTGTCGGCGAAGAAGGTGTCGTTCACCCGGAAGTTGAGCTGCCCGGTGGCCGAGGCCACGAAGGTGTACTGGTAGGTGTGGTCGACCTCATTGCAACCGTCGGCCAGGTTGCCGGCGGTGGGCGACCAGGTCACCACATTGCCGTTGACCACCAGGTCGAGCAGGTCGGTGGCCGGTGCGACGGGGGCGAAGCGGTTGGCCAGCCAGCTGTTGCCAGAGCCCAGCGTGGAGCACTCGGCGTCAGTCTGACCGCCGCCCCAGCTCGCCACCCCGGTGGCCTTGAGCAGGTACTGGCGCCCTGATTGCACCGGCGTGAGGGCGGTGGCGCCCGACGGATTGTTGGCATTGACGGTCACGCTCTCGGCCAGACTGACCTGGGGCAGCGCCACCGGGCCGGCGGCAGCGCCGCTGGGTGCCACCTCGTAGATCACGGCGTCGAGGGAGCCCTGGTTGTCGCCGAAGTAGGTGTCGTTGACCCGAAGCCCCAGAGGCCCCGACGTGCCGGCCGGAATCGAGTACGTGTAGGTGTGATCGGTGTCATTGCAACCGGCCGCCGTGGCGGTGAGCGGCGTCCAGGTGACCGGCTTACCGTTGACGTAGAGGTCCAGGACATCGTCGGTGGGATCCATCGGGGTGGTGGCGTCCCACATGTTGGCCAGGCCCGGAGTGGGGGTGCCGATGTTGGAGCACTCGGCGTCGGCGAAGATCGGGACCGCACCCTGGGTGAGCCAGAGCCCGCCCACTTCGACGCGGTAGTTCTTGCTGGGATCGAGCGAGATGTTCGACACCGCTCCGGCGGCGTTCGTGGGCACCGAGAGTGTGTCCACCTGGACGTTCTTGGGGTCGATCGTGACGTCCAGGGTGCCCTGGTTGTCACCGTAGGAACCGTTGTCCAGTTCGTGGACGGCGAAGTTGAGGGGACCGGAAACCTCAGGGACGTAGGTGATCTGGTACTCGTGGCTCGAACTGCAGCCCAACGCATCGGGGTTCAACGCAGTCCAGTCGACGTTCTGGCCCCCCACGTAGAGGTCCACGGGGTCGCCGCTGGGTTCGAGCAGCACGAACCGGCTGCGCTGATAGGTCGGATCGGGGTTCAACTGGGTGCACTCGGCGTCGGCGGTGGACTGCTCCACGCCGTTGCGCACACCGGCCACCCCGTAGGTGAGGTTCAGGAACTTCCCTCGTGCCGTGACCACGTACTGCACGCCGGCCACGAGCGACACCGAGTTGGTGCCGGAAGGACTCCGGGAATCCACGGTCAGGTGGTCGACAGGAGCCGACGACGCCGCCAAGGCCGGGCGCGACTCGGCGGTGGCAAGCACGGTCAACAAGGTGACGGCGGCGAAAAAGATGCGGTGTGAACGTCTCAAGACGATCGCCCTTCGTGTCTCGGCAGAGTGCGGCGTAGCGGTGGTGTGAGTTGAGCCGCTGGTAGGTTTCGTCGGCCGTGGGGAGAATTCCTGCCATGCGGCGACAGTTCTCCCTCCCGACCGCCACCCAGCGAAGGTGGGTTTCTTGACCATCTCCTCGAGCGATGCGGCACCGAGGCCCAGTTCCGACGAACCGATCCGCATCGTGGTGATGGGCAACTCCCTGGGGCACATGGTGTCGCCGCCTGGTGGGCCTCGCGCCCATCGCACCTATGCCCGCTGGCTGCCGCTGGTACTGGCCGAGGAAGGCACCCGCGCCGAGGTGGTGAACCTGTCGGTGGGGGCGTCGGTCATCACCGACCAGACCAGAGTGATCGAGCAGGCCGTCTTTCGGGAGGCCCCCGACGTCCTCATCATCAATTACGGCATCTGCGAATGCTTTTCGGGATTCTTCCCTCGATGGCTGCATCGTTGGATGCATCACTGGCGCCGGTCGCGGGGCGCAGTGCGTGCGAGATTCGATGACCGCCTGCGCGAGCCGGCCTGGCACCGGTTCTCGAAGATGATGCGCCTGGTCGACCGGGGCACGGGTGAGCGGTGGTCCTGGGTGTCACCCGCCCGGTTCCAGCGAGAGATGACCCAGATCCTGCGCTCGGTGGCGCTGGCGCAATCGCCGTTGGTGCTGGTGCTCGACGTACCGCCGACCCATGGGGCCATCGGCTGGCTGCACGCCGGCCTCGAGCGACGCCGGGTACTGATCAACGAAGCGGGCCGTGCTGCGGTGAGCGAGGCCGCCGGGACCAACAAGGGGTCCGGCCACGGAACGGGTGGAGTGCAGGCCCGGTGGGTCCAGACCGCCTCGCTTGCCGACCCCGACACGGTGCTGATCGGCGACGACGGGATCCATTACACCGCGGCCGGCCACGAACTGGTGGCCCGGGAGTTGGCCCGGCTCATCCGCGGCTGGATGGCCGCGCCGCAGGGTGGTGGCGGCGACTAGGCCGGTGCGGGGATGGTGACGGCCGCCGGGAGGCCGTCGCTCACCGGGAGACCGAGCGAGGCGAGTTCGGCCAGCAGCTGCTGGTGGAACCGGCGCTCACCGAAGAACTGGGCGTTACCGCGCACGGCATCGGCGTCCCAGGCGGTGCGCTGCACCCGGATGAGGGCGGCGGCGAACGCCTCCTCGTCCTGCGCGGGCACCAGGACGCCGCTCACGCCGTCGACGACGGTTTCCAGGGCGCCTCCGGCGGCGTAGGCCACCACGGGCTTGCCGGCCGCGTTGGCCTCGAGGGGCACGATGCCGAAATCCTCGGCGCCGGCCTGGATCAGCGCTTCGCAGCCCTCGAGCAACTCGTTGAGCTCGGCATCGGTGACACGCCCCCGGAACTCCACGTCCGGCCCGGCGATGGCCTGCAGCGCCGGCAGGGCGGGGCCCTCGCCGACCACCACGAGGCGGGTTCCTGTGCGCTCTGCAGCCTTGATGGCCAGATCGACGCGCTTGTAGGGCAGGAGTCGGGAGATGGCCAGGAAGTACGGCTGCGCTCCGGCCACGGGGGCGCTCCCGGCGGCGCTGCGCGGCCCCGAGGTCGCCAGGCGGTCGAGGTCCACCGGAGGCGACACGATCACCGAATCGCGACCGTAGGTGTCCTTGATCCGCGCCGCGGTGACATGGGAGTTGGCCAGGTAGCGGTGTGGGCGGCGGGCCGCCTTGCGATCGGCGCGACGCAGATGGGCGAGCAGGGGTGCCAGCGCCAGCTGCAACGGCTTGGCCACCCCGCTGCCCTCGGCCAGATAGGTGGCGCTCTGGTGCAGAAAGCGGGGCGGTGTGTGGCAGTAACAGACGTGCATGCCGCCCACGACGTTCACCCCGTGGGCAAATCCCGACGAGCTCGACAGGACGAGGTCGTAACCCTCCAGGGTCAGGTTGCGGAAGGCTCGGGCGTAGAAGGGCAGCAGCCGGCGGGAGTCACCCTTGCGGGCGAAGCGCTGCAAGGACGTGGTGCGCACCCGGAAGTTCTTGAACTCGGGAAAGGTGCCGTGGGGGTCATAGACGCTGGTGTACAGATCGGCATCGGGGAACAGTGCCAGCAGCGACAGCACCACACGCTCGCCCCCACCCTGCTGGGTGAGGTAGTCGTGAACGATGGCGACGCGCATGACCGTTCCTGCGCTCAGTACGCGCCGCGCCGGGCCAGCAGAGCGGGAAGGGTGCGGAGGCACACGGCGGCGTCGAGGCCGAGGGAGTGGTTCTCGACGTAGAACAAGTCGTAGCGCACGTAGTCGTCGAAACTCAGCTCATGACGGCCACTGACCTGCCACAGACCGGTGAGGCCAGGCTTGACCCGCAGGCGACCGGCGACCCACTCGGTGTAGCGAGCCACCTCGTGGGGCAGCGGGGGGCGAGGGCCGACCAGCGACATGTCGCCCTTGACCACGTTCCAGAGCTGGGGCAGCTCGTCGAGACACCAGCGACGCAGGTGATGACCGACGGCGGTGATGCGAGGATCGTCCTTGATCTTGAACAGGACGCCGTCGGCCTCGTTGTCGACCTGGAGATCTTCGAGAATCACGTCGGCACCGTGCACCATCGTGCGGAATTTGTAGATGGTGAAGGGCTCGCCGCCTTCGCCGACCCGCTCCTGCTTGAAGATCACACCCTTGCCGCTGGTGACCCGGATGGCGGCGGCGACCATGGCCATGACCGGCGCCACCAGGAGGAGGATGCCCCCGGCACCGATCAGGTCGAAGGCCCGCTTGGCCAGCACCTTGGAGGTGGTGCGGCGCCGCCGACGAAGCGACAGCATCGCTAGGCCGTCGAGCGGTTCGACCGCCACACCAGCTGCTGCCAACGAGGGCAGGCCGGTGGTGAGACGTACCTCGACGTCGGAGTTTTGGAGCGCCTCGCACACCTCGGCGACCTGAGTGCCGTCGAGGGCGGTGTTGGCCACGATGACCGCACCGGCGCCAGTGGCGGCGAGGGCGGACTCGACGTCGCCGAAGCGGGCCACGACCGGCAGATCTCCGATCGTTCGACGCTGATCGCTGTCGGGCACCACGAAGCCGACGGCCTCGTAGCCGACCCAACGACCGCGGCCGAGCTGGCGGGCGAGGCGCTCGCCCTCGTCGTTGCCACCGACGATGAGCGTGGGAACACCGAGGTGGCCTCTGGACGCCAGTTGGTGGACAAGGACCCGCACGCAGAGCCGGGAGATCATGGAGAGTCCGAGCACGAGACCGCACACCAGCGCGGTCCACATGCGGGAGATGCCGGTGTTGGCCACGAAGGCGAGGGCGATGCCGGCAAAGGTCAGGTTGAAGATGGCCCGGAACAGCAAGCGGGCCTCGGCGCTGGCGTCGGCGAGCCGGCTGCGGTCGTAGAGGCCGTGGACGGTGAAGGACAGGATGACCGCCAGCACAATGCAGGGGTACAGGAACCGGAACGACGGAGCGGTGTCACCCACGATGGCGTTGGCTGCCGCGACACCGGCTGCCACGCCGAGGAGGTCGAATGCAGCCGGCACGGGCCAGGGAAGATGCCGGCGGACGATCGAACGAACGACCGAGGGGCGCCACGAGGGAGCGTCGGTGAGGTCGATGACCTTGGCATCACCTGGAGTCGTGGTGAGGTCGATGACGTTCGCAGCGTCAGGGGCGGCCGTGAGGTCGACCACGTTCGCATCGCCCAGTGTGGAGAGTGAGACCGTGTTCATCGGTGTGGTTCGTTCATGTCAGCTGGTCCCCTCAGCATCCAGGCCCGTGGCCTTGGCTCGGGTATTGATTCCACGGAGGACTAGTCCGATCCTGCCCGACTCCCCCCAGCGAACGGACAAATTTTCACCCTTTTCTTACGGTAGCGCCCGTATTACACCATTTCACGACACGCGATCAGGCCAGTTCGTACGGTGGCGGGCGGCAGAGTGACTAGTACGCCGCGTCCCACGGATCGCGGTCGCATGCGCAATTTTTGTCGCATAGAGGAGGAGATGGGTAGGTTCGTGCCGAATAAGCACACGCCAGGTCAGTCGCAGGGGGTTACTGCGCGGACCGTGGTTCGGCAGCGACACCACCGCTCGCTGCTCGGGGAAACGACAAAGGGAGACATCTCATGCGTAAAACGCTTGCCGCCGGCTTCGTTGCCGGCCTCATGGCCATCGCCGCACCGGCCCTCGCCGCCACCCCTCCTTCGGAGGGCACCACGAACAACACGCCGAACAACAACGTCAGCTGCAACGGCAACGTGGTCTACGGCCTGCCCGACGGCAGCAGCACGCCGTCCTCGTCAGGCACGTTGATGATCTGCAACGACGGCACCACTGCGCCGCCGCCCGCCATCCAGGGCCGCATCATTCTCTCCGGCAGCGCCACGAGCGGGGGCTACATCGCCGCCGATGGTGACCGTGACAACCCCGGCCAAGCGGCTGGCTACGCCCGCCTCAGTGCCGGCACGGGTGGAGTCGCCATCCATTGTGGCGATACCGCCCACAACGACACCGATTCCACCAGCGGCGCCGCCGCAACCGACAACGCCCAGACGCAGTGCGACCCCACCAAGTCGTGAGTTAGCACCGCACCCATTCCGGGAACCCGGTCGGAGCCGCCCTTCGGGGCGGCTCCGTCGCGTTCGGGCTCAGTGGGGCTCGAGATCAGAAGGCCAGTACGACCTGCTGGGCCTTGGCGTTGTCGACGGTGACGGTGGCGGTCCAGTCGGTGGGTTTGGCATCGTTGCGGGGAAACGAGTCGAGGACGTAGCCGGGCTGGCCGCCGACCAGCACGTGTGCGGTGGTCTGGGCAGCGGTGGATCCCACCCGCAGCGTGCCGGCGGCAACGTCGACCTGATGATCTCCCTGGGCCACCAGTTGCACCACCACGGCGGTGGCGGTGCCGTAGTTCAACGCCGCCACCAGGCGCAGGGTGAGGGGGCCCACCGTGTGATCCTTGGGCGGCGCCGTCACGCTCTGCAGCGGCTTGCCCTCATACGTGAGCTATGCGACCCGCCATCCGTCGGCGCCGCGGCGCACGACGGGATCGGTCATCGTCGCCGAGCTCGACACCGGCGGCCCGGCCGGGCCCGACACGGTGGAGGACCGTGTGGCCGG
>JANMIX010000069.1:0-5069 GCA_031376015.1 Acidimicrobiia bacterium
GTTGTGCGCGGCCCGGGCCAGATCGCTGCGTCGACGCGCCTCCTCGCGCGCCTGCTCGTGGCGTGCTGCGGCGGCAGCGGCGCGGGAGCGGGCCTCCTCCAGTGGGGCCAGCCGCTGCTCCAGCGCCTCCTGCGCCGCGTCCACCGCGGCCGCAGTCTCCGCCACCCTGCCGCGGGCCAGCTCGAGGGGCATCGAGGATCGTTCCCCCACTTCGGTGTGACGCTGCACGGCGTCGAGCGCTGCCCGGGCGCGAGCCAGTTCGGCGTCGGCCGCGGCGGCCGCGGCGGCGAGGCGCTCGCACTCGCGCCGCAGTTCCAGGTATTCGGCGGCCGCAGGATCCTGATCGGCGCCGGGGAGCTGATCAGGCCGGATCACGGGGTCGACCTCGACACCCGCGCCCAGGTCGAGCAGTGCCAGGTTGGACGCAGCGAGATCGAGGAAGACGCCGTACGCCTCGAGCAGGCCCGGCAGTCCAGTGACCCGCCCGGCCGGGATCCCGGCGACGGTGGCGAGCAGCTGCGCCCGCGCTTCGGGGCTGAGCCCGCAGACGACGGAAAGGAAGGGGTGCAGGTCGATGCTGCGCTCAGGCAGTTCGAGCTTGGCGAGGTGCATCTAGTTGACGCGGATCCGCGTGACTCGGGGTTCGTCGTGCTCGGCCGGGCCGGCGCCTCGGGCCGCGGCGGCCGCCTGGGACAGAGCGCTGGATGACACGGCACTGCCGGCCACCCGCACGATTGTCCCCAAGGCGTCCGCCAGCGAACTCACCACCGTCGGGTCGGCCACCACTTCCTCGGCAGCATCGAGCATGGCCCGGCCCGCGGCGATCAATTCCCTGGCGGCGGCTTGCAGGTGCGCCACGCTGTCACGGGCGTGATCGGCCGGGTCGGCCCCCTCAGCGGAGCCCGGCGACTGCTCGTGGTCTGTCGGTGCAGCCTGGCGTTGTGCTCTGGGCAAGGCCTGGCCCTCCTGTGGAATCAGCGTCGACGTCGAGAAGATGGGGCCGGCGAAACGTCATCGCCGGAGAAGGTCACCCGCAGTTTGCCCTGTCGCAGCGTGGCGCCGGTGACGTCACGGCGCCGAAGCGAATCGGGGAGCAGCAACGCCCGCCGGTAGGGGCCCACCCGCACCAGCAGTTCCCCACCGTGGCGGCCGACCTCGAGGTCGTCGTGCTCGGCGAAGGGCAACTCCAGGGTGAGGGCGTACACGTTGCCGCGGTGCGTCACCTTCAGCGGCTCACCGGCGTGCAGGGCGCGCGCCGCGTCGAGGTCGCCGTAGATGGCCGAGCCGAACTGCCGCAGGGCGTCGAGTCCGACCAGTTCGTCATCGGCCAGGTAGGCCTTGAGCACCGGCAGCGGGGCGAAGTTCTCCTCGATGGTGGCGAGGTGTTCCTCGTGCAGTTTGCGCCACCGGTCGAACCAGGGATCGGTCACGTCGTCGGGCAGCAAGCGGTTGGCGATCACCGCGTCGACGCGGTAGCCGAACAGGGACAGGTAGGTGTACGTGCGCCGGGCTTCGGCGATGACCATGCGTTCCGGGTTCACCACCAGGCGCACGCTCGTGGCCCGTGGATCCGAGAGGATCTCCCGCACCCCGTCGAGCCGGTCGTAGAAGCGACGCCCGGCGCTGAACACCTCATCGCCCGCCACCGGCAGCGAGGTGACGCGGCGCAACACCGGCCCGATGGTGCGGTTGAGCCGGCGGGTGGTCGGGAAGAGGCGCTCCATGTACCAGTTCAAGATGTCGGGCAAGGAGAGGAAGCGAATGGTCTCGGCCGTGGGCGCGCAGTCGACCACGAGGATGTCGAAGCGACCGGAGTGGTAGTGGGTCTTGATGTCGGCGAGGGCGAACACCTCATCCAGGCCGGGGAGCACGGCCAGTTCCTCCGCCTCGATGGCGTCGAGACCGGCCCAGTTGAAGACCTCACGCAGGTAGGCGGCGATGTCCCCCCAGGACTCCTCCATGCGGGCCTGCGCGTCGAGCTGCTGGCCCTGCAGGTTGTCGGTGATAGTTACCGGATGATCCCCCAGGTCGACATCGAAGGCATCGGCCAGTGAGTGCGCCGGGTCGGTGGAAATCACCATCGTGCGCAGACCGGCATCGGCGCATCGCAGCGCGGTCGCCGCCGCCGTGGTGGTCTTGCCCACACCGCCCTTACCGGTGAAGAGGAGTACGCGCACCAGGGGTCTTCTCAGCGCGCCGGCTCGACGTGCGCCTTCAACTCGCGCAAGGCGTTGCGCATGATGATCCCCTCGGCCCGGCTCTTCACGAACCCGGGCAGCGGAATGATCAATTCGACCTGGAGGCGGTACACCACGTCCGTGGCATTGTCTCGACCGGGGGTGGCATTGAACTCGTAGCTGCCGTCGAGACGTCGGGTGAGATCGCCCCTCTGCAGTTTCCACGACAGCACGCGGGGTGCCTCGGAGTAGTCGTACTCCAGCACGTACGTGGTCGAGCGGCCCATGGCCGCCGCACGGAACTGCACCTCCACCCCGCGGCCCTCGCTGTCGCGGGAGAGGACCTCGACGGACTTCAGGTCGCGCGCCCAATCGCCGTAGCGCTCGAAGTCGGTGACGACGTCGAACAACTCCTGGGGGCGTACGCCGATGGTGGTGCGCTGGGTGGCGTGATCGGCCATGGGTTGATTCTGGCAGTGATCGGGAGTGCGAGAGGCGATCAGTCCGACGAACCGGGGCTGTTGCGCCGCACGACGGTGTAGTAGTAGCCGATCAGGATGCCGTAGCCGAGCAGGATCGGCACCGTCAGGAGGGCCACCGCCAGCCATTTCTGCCACGCCTTGCGGTCTTCGCCGCCGCCGGCGAAATGCTCGCCGGGCCGGTTCGTGCAGTCGAGGAACGCGATGACGGCGGGGAACTCCAGCCCCAGCAGCACCACCCACCAGGGGATGTCGGCGAAGCCCGAGTAGTCGGTCAACGGTTGGTGTCCCTCGGCTCGAACAGGCCGTGCCGGCCACCCCAGAGTCCGGCCATCCCCAGCCCGAAGAGCGGGACCAGCACGCCGAAGGCCACGTCGGTGAGAGGCCGTATGGCGGCGGTGACCAGGGCCACGACCACCTGCGCCACTAGCGCCCCCATCATCCTGCGACGGACCAGCGGCGGCGCGCTGCCGCCGGCGAGGAAGTACAACCCGGCGATGCTGAGGGTCTCGGTGCGGCTGCGGGCCACCGCCAGCCCGTAGCCCCACAGGAAGGCGGCGCAGCCCACCACGAAGAGGCTGCTGCACACGACCTTGTGCACGAGCCCGAAACCGTCGGGGCTGAGGGTGGCGAGTAAGGAGGTGACGACGAACACGGCGGTGGCCATGAGGGTGCCGTTGACCAACGCCTCACCGGGGACCTCTCCGGCATCGGTGGAACCGTTGACGGAGTCCCTGCCGGAATGAGCACCGGGGTCAGCCAGAGGGTCAGTAGCAGGAGCGACAGGGTCAGCGACGGGGCCAGCGCTCGGCTCGGCGGCGGGGTCAGGGTCCACGAAGGCCATCCTCGCACCGGCGCAGCGCCTCACCCAGCCGGGCCGCCAGCACGTCGTAGCCGAACTCCTCCACCGCGCGCCGGCGGGCGGCCTCGCCCATCGACCGCCGAACCTCGGGGTCCTCGAGGAGATCCTCGAGTGCCGCGACTGCGCCGGCGACCTCGGTGGGGCGGTGCACGACCCGGCCGGTGACGCCGTCGAGCACGGCCTCGTGCGAGCCGCCGCTGGCCCCTGCCAGCTGGGGGACTCCGGCGGCGGCGGCTTCCAGGAACACGATCCCGAACCCCTCCTGTTCGAGGCCGGCCCACCGGTTGCGACAGAGCATGGCGAACAGGTCGGCGGCGCCGTACAGATCTGGGAGATCCTCATCGGGGACCCGACCCAGGAAGCGCACCGGGGTGGCGCACCGCGCCGCGATCCGCTCCAACCGGGCGCGGTCCCGCCCCGCGCCGGCGATGACCACCAATAACTCCCGATGTCCGGCCCCGCTCACCTCGGCGGCGGCCCGTAGCAGCACGTCGAACCCCTTTCGAGGCACCAGGCGGCTGATCCCGGCGACCACCAATGCGCCCTCCGGCAGGCCCAGGCGCGCCCGGGCCGCCCGCCGGGCGACGGGATCAAGGGGTCGAAATCGCTCAGGATCCACGCCCGGAGGCACCACGACGGCCGGCAGGGTCCGCCCGGCGGCCCGCTCCGCTTCCGCCAGCGGGTAACCACCTGCCGCCACCACCAGGCGGGCGCCGCGCAACACACGACGCAGGACGAATCGGGTGGGGGCCAACCGCCCGGGGACGGTGACCTCCGCGCCGTGGAGCACCAGCCCGTAGGGCATCCCCAGCCGGGGGCCGAGGGCACCGAGAGGTAACGCAGGATCGAGCATCACCAATGAGGCGCCCACCTCGGCCGCCAGTTCTCGGATGCGGCCGCGCACTGCGAAGGTGGGCAGGAGCACCTTCTCGTCGACGCGTTCGACCCGGAAGGGTTGCTCGGCGTCCCAGGCCGCCGCATCGGGGTGCGGGGTGGTGAACACGCAAAAGGTTTCGGATGGGAGCCGGCGCCAGAGCTCCCACAGGTACGACTGGATACCGCCGACCTTCGGCGGGAAGTCGTTGGTGACGAGCAGGTGCGTCATGCGGTCACGCGACGCGAGTCGAGCCTGGCCATCGCCCAGCGGGCGTGCTCGGCGAGCAGTTCGTCCTCGCCGGTCGCGTAATGGTCGAGCGTTGCGCGCGCCCCGAGATCCTCGGGGTCGGCATCGTTGCCGATCACCAGCAGCGCGTTGCGGCGCACCCATCGAGGATTGCGCTCGGCGATGTACCAACGGCCGTGGCGAGCCAGGAGCTCTTCGTCGTCACTCCGCAGCAACTGCATCACGTCGACCCACGCCGGCGCCGTTGTCACCGTGTCGTGGCGAGCCGTACGACGGTTGGGTGGACACACCTCCTGGCAGTCGTCGCACCCGTAGAGCCGGTCGCCGAGGACCTCGCGGTACTCGAGGGGGAACGGCCCGGGCTGTTGCAACAACCAGGACAGGCAACGCCGGGCATCCACCACGCCCGGCTCGATGATGGCGCCGGT
>JANMIX010000090.1:0-7497 GCA_031376015.1 Acidimicrobiia bacterium
ACGTGTCCACCCCGGTCGTCTTGTACACGCTGGACCGCCAGGAGCCCAGCGCGCCCGGTTGAGGCGGTCCGCAACCTGGGCCTTCTCTCTCACGAAGCCAGCTCGATCGGACAGAGGCGGTGCGCGCCACGTTCGACGCCCTCTCGATCGGCACGTCGTTCCCGGCCCTAGCCGTTCACCACGGCGAGGACCTCCTCGTCGCCCTTCGACGAGAAGGCGTGCACGAAGCCAGCGGCCGTGGCGAGGAGGAGCACCAGTGCGACCAGGAAGCAGACGAAGGCAGCCTGGTCGGCCCGGTCGCCGAAGATGCTGAACCCGTACGACGTCAGCAGAAGGCCCCGCAGCGTCTCGCCCTGGAACAACGCGGTCACCTTGGCTTGGGCGGCTTGATACTGCTCGTTGAGGGCGGCCGCGTCGGGCGCACCTGAGGCGGTGGCGGCCGTGGCCTTGGTCTTCAGTGCCCGGGCCTCACCGCTGCTCTGCGAGTAGGTCTTGCCGTCGTTGATCTCGCTCACGTGCAAGCCGATGTACTCATTGGCGTAGCACTCGGCCTGCTTGCCGGAGGTCAGCGGCTTTCCCCCGTTGTCGACCAGACAGCTCGCCTTCTTCTCCTCGTCGCTCAACTTGTCGACGGGCGTGAACGTGATCTTCTGCGCGCTGAGTTGGTGGGTTACGTAGTCCTGGGCGAAGTTCGCTTGGTTTCGCAGGACTAATCCGAGGGTCAGGAGCAGGACTGCCAGCAGCAGTCCGCCAACGCTGAACACGACATCTAGGGTGCGACGCTTCATGAGTTCTCTCCTCAGAGTTTCGACTGCGCCCATGATCAGCGACGCCTTCGGAGCGCGAACAGGGCCGAAGGTCCCCATTCGGAGAGGACTGCAGCGCACGCCGGCGGGCCCACGTTGGGCGACGAGCGCACCGCTCCTCAGGCGCGAGAAGCTGACCTCCCCGCGCGGTCGTTCGCCGACCAACATCTCGACGTGGTGAGGATCATCCGGAGGAGGCGTGGGCGCGCACGAGCACGTCGATGCCATCCACCGACCCGTGCTCGGTCGTCACCGGCCGGCGCACTCGCTCGGCCTTGACGAAGGTGAGTTCGGGGAGGGCCGCAACCACCTCGTTTGGTCCGTAGAGCACGCTCGGGTCCTGCGGACCGCCGTAGCCGTCGGTCAGGTTGGTCAGGTCGTGGCCGACGACGAGCAGAGTTCCGCCCGGGGCCAGGGCACGTGACGCCCGAGCCAGCACGCCGTGCAGTTCCGCTTGCGGGAGGTGCAGGTAGAGGAGGACGACCAGCTCGAACTCACCGGCCCGTGCGTCGTAGGTGGTCACATCGGCACGCACCCAGCGGACTTCGACCTCGTGATGGGCGGCCAGTGCGGCGCCCTTGTCGAGTCCGTTCTGCGAGAAGTCGACGCCGGTCACGGTCCAGCCTTGTCGGGCAAGCCAGACGGCGTTGCGGCCCTCGCCGCACGCCAGGTCGAGGGCGCGGCCCTGCGGCATCCCCGTGATCTCCGTAACCAGGAACCGGTTGGGCTCCGCCGTCCAGATCAGTTCGGACCCGGCGTAGCGCTCGTCCCATGCCTTGCTGTCCACCTCGGTGAGGGTACTGAGAGCTTGATCATGTGTGCCGATGACATATACGATCCGATATATTGTCGAGGTGGCTCCCGCCGACCTGCTCAAGGAGGTCCGTCGCCGCCAGGGCCTCAGTCAGGCCGAACTGGCCCGGCGGGCCGGCACCTCCCAACCGGTGATATCGGCCTACGAGCGCGGGTGGCGCGACCCGACCTTCGGCACGCTACGCAGGCTCGTGGAGGCCGCGGGCGAACGGCTGCAGATCCACGCCGTGCCCGAGACCTCGGACATTCCTCCTTCGCGGACCCCGGAGGAACAGGCGCGCCGCCTCGCCGATGTCCTCTCCGTGGCCGACGCCGTGCCAGCGCGCCGTCGTAGCCGTGTGCTGCACGCGCCGCGCCTGGTGTCGAGGTGACGCGCCTCACGCTCGCGCAACGGATCACGGCCATCGATCATGTCCTGGGGAAGATCCCGCACGCCTTCGGGGGAGCCTTGGCGCTCGCCTACTACGCAGAACCGCGCGCCACGGTCGACATCGATCTGAATCTGTTCGTCCGTGTGAGCCGGTATCCGGAGGTTGCTGCGCTCCTCGTAACTCTCGGCGCACCGGCGGAGGACCCCGGGGTGGCCGAGTTGGTGCAACGCGATGGTCAAGCCCGTGTCATGTGGGAGGAGACGCCCCTTGATCTGTTCTTCTCTTATGACGAGTTCCACGACGCAGCCGCAGGGGCTCGGCGGACAGTCCCCTTTGCCGAAGGAACCATTCCGATCCTCGCCGCCGAACACCTCCTCGTGTGCAAGGTCGTGTTCAACCGGACCAAGCACTGGGTCGACATCGACGCGATCCTCGCCGCCGAGACCCCTCTCGACGTCGCCGAGATCCTCCGTTGGGTCGGACGTCTCGTCGGTGACACCGACCCGCGCTACGAACGCGTGGTTGCCATCCTGACCCGCCGCTGACCCGCCGCTGACCGGGCGCAAGCGGTGGCGGGCGTGCGGGCACGGCTTGCCGGTTTTGTTGGGCGAAATGGTGATCGGCACACGCGACGATGCCGGCGCGAGAGCCACGAAGAGGATCGGCAGCACGGCGCCGGCGATGAAGCTCAGTGCCGAGACGGCGGCGGCCTGTGCGGGATTGGCGAGCGCGGTCAGATCGATGCCGAGTTCCTCGCGGGCGTGCACCGGAAGCCGGTCGTGTACGGACAGCTCGAGCGCCACCTGCTGTGCGAGACCGGGGCTGAGACCTCGCCGTTCGTAGATCTGCGTCAGCTCGGAGTGCTGTCGGCCGCGGCCACGCCGATGATCAGGCTGGCGGTGGAGATGAGGCCATCGTTGGCCCCGAGCACCGCGGCGCGCAGCCAGGCCCCCCGGCCATTCCGATGCCGTTCGGCGGCGAGGTGGTCCGGCAGCAGTCTCGTCATGGGGCGCAGCCTGTCACTTGACAGTCGCGCCCGGTGGACAGAGAGTGCCCGAATCGGAACCAGGCCGTGCGGGCAGGGTTCCAGGAGGTGCCGCCATGGCTGCCAAGGATCCTCGAGCGTTGCGTGCGAACCACCTTGCGGCTTGGGCGGAGCTCGGCCACCTCCGCGCCATCGGTGTTCTGGGGGAGGCCTACGAGGGAGCCAGGATCGGTCTCGAGGCGGCAACCCCGGTCTACGACCTCAACGGTGAACTGCTCTTCCTCAGAACACCCGTGCAGAAGGGCCGGGCGCTCCGCGGCTATGCCGACATGGCAATGCACCACGCCTTCGGTGAACCCTTGCTGGCGTTGTCCAGCGGTGTCGGATGGGATGAGAAGGGTCTCCTGGCCGAAGGCCGGGGGATCGCCCGGGATCTGGGCATCGAGGCGGACGACGTCCGGTTCGTGGCCTACAGCTACCCGAAGGTCGCGCTGCAGTTCCGGCAAGGCGAGACTGAGGTGGCCATGTTGGAGCTGTACACATGGATGCCGGTGCCGCCGTCCCGGCGGGGCCGCGACTACGAACCGCCCTCGAACTTCGAGCGTTGGTCGTTCCTGGACGAGATGCCCGATGAGGTCCGTCTCGAGCGGGCCGAACGATTCAGCCAGCGCATGGATGCGTGGGAGGACGCGTTGGGACGGACACGGATCGACTTCACCACCCTCGACAGCGCGGTGCTGATCGATCGGGCCCACTTCGGTCGCATCCTGGGTCGCACCCGCGAGCTCCACTTCAGCTCGAGGCAGACCGACCACTTCACCTGCTATGAGCTCCGCGGCCAAGAAACCAACGTCTGGTGCGTGGGTGCGAGCGTGCAGATGGTGCTGGACTTCTACCGCTACGAGTACAGCCAGGTGCGTCTGGCCCAGGAACTGGGGCTCGGCACGCTCAACAATCCCAACGGTCTCTCGTACTCCCAGGACCAGCTCGTGGTCACCGTCCTCGAGAAGATGACCTGCCAGGCGCTCGACGCAACGATGAACGCGAGCCCCTACTTCTCGGAGTTCGAGAGCGAGATCGATGCCAACCGGCCGCTCATCAGCTTCATCCCCGGGCACTCACGCACCGTTGCCGGCTACACGCACAGTTACCTGGCGCCACTGGGGCAACAGCCGTTCCGCGGCCTGCTCGTCTTCGACCCGTGGCCGCCGAACGCGGGTGTGATCACCCGATGGGAGAACTACAACACGAGCACCTACCGGCGGACCTTCACGGCACGGGTGTGCACGGCGTGACCGGTTGAGCGACGCTGCGATCTCGCCGGCGGAGGTGGTACGGATCGCCGAGGGAGCGTTTTTCTCGGGCATGGCCGCCGACGCCTATGCGCGCCGTCACGGCCGGCTGCTCGAACCCTTGCGCGTGGTCTCGCCTGCGGGAGATCCGGCGGGCTGGATGGTGCCGGTCGGCTACGACGACGCGTTGCTCGGTTTCGTGCAGCTGAGGGCCGATGGTCGGTTCCATCGCTACTCGTCATTCCTGCGCGGGAACGACTCGGTGCATGTCTGCCCCCGGTTGGGCGACTGGCTCGATACGGCCACGATCCTCGAGCGAGCTCGTGCGGCGGTGGGCGACGCCGTCGAGCTTCAGGCTCCCGTGTTGAGCTATGACACCAACCCGGATCGACTGGCTTGGGTGCTACGAGCAACCACCCCCGGCAACGCGCCGCAAGTGGTGTACGTGGCGGGAACGGCGACCTGGATCGGATCAACCGATGCCGGTGCATCGGAGGAGACAACGGGGTGACCGTGCGTGGTCAACCTTGTTCGACGCGACGCGCAATTCGCCCTTGCCGGTGCATACTTCGGACACCGAATGGAAGAGAGTCTCCGTCATGACGATTGTGCAGCGCATCCTGTCCGCCCAACCCGTCGCCGATCTCACGGAGTACCAGCGGGCGGGTGGTTGGGAAGGTCTGAAGGCCGCCGGTGCCATCGATGCCGACACCGTCATCGCCGAAGTGGCAGCGTCAGGTCTGCGGGGCCGAGGAGGTGCCGGTTTCCCGACCGGTGTGAAATGGCGAACAGTTCGGGACAACCGGTCGACGGCGATCCGGACATCGGTGGTGGTGAACGGCGCAGAGGGAGAGCCCGGGACGTTCAAGGACCGGACGATCATGCGCGTCAACCCCTTCGCCGTTCTCGAGGGTGCCCTCATCGCCGCCCGGGCAGTGGACGCCGACCTGGTGATCTTCGCGCTCAAGGGGTCGTTCGGACCGGAGCTGAAACGGCTCCGCGCCGCAATCGACGAGGTGCGTGACGCCGGCTGGGCGGAGGGCGTGGAACTCGAGGTGTTCGAGGGCCCGAACGAGTATCTCTACGGCGAGGAGACAGCCCTACTCGAGACGATCGATGGCCGCGACCCCTTCCCGCGGCTCGCACCGCCGTTCCGGCGCGGGGTACGCGAGGTCGTGGAACACGCCGACGATGTCGACTCCGGGAGCAACCTCTCCGCCCATGTGGTGATGGCGGGCCCGGAGACGGTGGCCGCTCCGACGCTGGTCGACAACGTGGAGACGCTGGCCAACGTCCCCCAGATCATTGCCCGGGGGGCCGCTTGGTTCCGCTCCGAGGGAACCGAGGAGTCGCCTGGCACGATCGTGTGCACCGTGAGCGGCTCGACCCGCCAGCATGGCGTCGCCGAGGTGGCGATGGGCACCCCGTTGCGGGAGGTCATCGATCTGATCGGCGGTGGTGCCCGTGACGGACGGACCATCAAAGCCGTCCTCTCTGGCGTGGCCAACGCGCTCATCCCGGCTGCGTTGCTCGACACGCCCGTGAGCTACGAGGCGATGACCGCCATCGGCAGCGGCCTCGGGTCGGCGGGCTTCATGGTGTTCGACGACACCGACGATCTCACGTCGATCGTCGCCGGCGTCTCTCGGTTCCTGGCCGTGGAGTCCTGCGGCCAATGCACCCCGTGCAAACAGGACGGCCTCGAGATCTCCCGGCTGCTCGCCGCGATCAGTCGCTCCTCGGCGGGCGAAGCGGATCTGGATGCTGTGCGTGACCGGCTGTCCACCGTGACCGACGGCGCCCGCTGCTCCCTCGCCACGCAGCAACAGGTGGTCGTCACCAGCCTCCTGGACCGGTTCCCCGACGAGGTCGAACACCACCTGCACGGCGGTGCCGAGGAAATTGAGCCGTCCCTGGTGGCCGAACTGGTCGACATCAACGATGGCCGGGCCGAGATCGACGAGCGCCATCGGGACAAGCAACCGGACTGGACCTACGGCGCCGAGGATTCCGGGCAGTCACCGGCCGATCGGCTCGATGAACAGCGGACCCCCGAAGAGCTTCCCGACTCCTGATCGAAGGGGTTTCGTCCGCCCGGAGTTCATGTGGCGTCGCCGGAAAGCGACACCGGCAACCCGTAACCGCTGGTCGCATCTCGACCAAGTGCCGCTTCCGCGGCCTTCGGAGGGTGGCGGGCACAAAGGGGTGATCTGCCCCTCAACCACTGACTAGTCCGCGCCGATGGTCGGTGTGGATATGCCCCGCTTGTTCGAGTCGGGGCGTCGACCACGGATGGAGTCGAGCAATGACGCAGGATGCGCCGCGCGGGACAGATCGTGCCGATTCACGACGGAACATCGCACGCACGCGAGCGAGGCGTCTTGCCGCGGTGCTGCCTGCGGCGGCGCTCATCGTGGCCTGCACCGTGCTGCCCAGCGGCAACGCGTTCGCCGTCGATGCTTCCACTTCCACCAGTCCTACGGCGGCTGCAACGGGTCAGTCCATCACCGATGCGATGGCCGTGAGCCATGCGTTGGTGAAGGTCGATACCGGTGCCCTGGCGCCCGAGTTCAGACCCGCCAGTCGCCGGCCGCACGTCGTGATCATCTCGTCGGGTGTGGATACCGCCGCGCTTCCGCCGACCTTCAGCGCCGACCCCACGCAGATCACGCTGGCGAATGATCCGGCGTCGACCCGCGATCCCATCGGCTACGGCACCTGGGCGGCATCGGTCGTCCTGCAGTACGTCCCGACGGCACGCATCACTTCCATCAGCCTCGGCAGGGGGCTCAACGCCGAATGGATCCCGAGTGCCTTCAAGTGGATTACGAACTACAAGGTCGACGCTTCGCACCCCCCGATCGACGCCGTCCTGCTGGCCATTCCTCCCCACGCCTATCTCGACCCGATGACCATGGGCCTGGATCCCACGTCCACCGCCCTCGATCCGTGGCACACGGAGCACGTGAGCCTCGACGACATCACCGACAGCTTGCTCGACCGCCCGGTCGACACCCCTGATGGCGTGAACCTGGGAACGTCGACCTCGAGAGATCTTCCGGGTCAGGCAGGGGGCTATATCGAGCAGGCCCGCGTCAAGACGTGGCGTTCGATCATCGAGCGGTGGCGCCTCACCCGCCACTACATCCAGCAGGTCACGGCCGCCGGCACACCGGTGATCGTGCCCGCAGGCGATCTGGGTCTCAGGGACGACGGCACGACCCGGTTGC